>CAINVS010000260.1 GCA_903854205.1 uncultured Bacteroidota bacterium
ATTGTTTCAGGAATAACCACAGCTGCTTTGGCATCAGTTACCGCATATTCGGCATAGCCGCCAAATCGGGTAAGCGCCACAACACGCTGACCGACAGAAAGATGTTTTACGTCGCTGCCAATTTCAGTGATATGTCCTACAACTTCA
Source organism: uncultured Bacteroidota bacterium (assembly GCA_903854205.1). Lineage (GTDB taxonomy): Bacteria > Bacteroidota > Bacteroidia > Chitinophagales > Saprospiraceae > Saprospira. The sequence goes on from CAINVS010000260.1 coordinate 148, forward strand.
TAGCCCAAAACACAGGGCAGGGGAGGCGCATCTCGATAAAGTCCCTGACGGGCCATTACATCGGCAAAGTTGAGCCCAAAGGCCTGTACTTTTACCAACACTTCATTAGCTTTTGGATTGGGAATAGCAGTTTCGCGAAGCTCAAAGGCCTTGTCGGAACTGCCAAATTGTTTTAGGGTAAATGCTTTCATAGAATTATTTAATAGTCATGGGTTAAAATTATATTTACCAATGTTCATAAAATACTTCGGTTACTGTAGTGCGGTTGGTACATAAGTATTTATTCAGGTCGCTGCCCCTGGTTATATGTCTGAAACTATCATTAGAAATAAGATATGCTTAGTTGGAATTACAATGACTCCGTTCGGTTCTCAAATTATAGAGCTCTCTCCGTTCGGTTATCAAATTAAATCATCCTTTTCGCTTTCAATTCCAAATACTTATTTACAGTATTTATAGACAAATCCTCCGGACGGGTTAAAATGGTCTGAATGCCATGCTGTCGCAATTCCTGTACTATCAGTTGTTTCTCTTCCACAAATTTCATGGCAATAGTTTTGTTGTAAATATCTGCAGTGGAATCGGCATTTTTATCGGCAAAGTCTTTAATCTCTGTATTTTCAAAGAAAATGACCACTAACAGATGCGAGTGATTGATCCTTCGCAGGACAGGTAAAACCCGCTGCATCGCCGAAAAACTCTCGAAATTAGTATAAAGGAACATCAGACAACGTCGGCGAATAAAGATTTTGGATGCCTGATACAGCAGTTCGAAATTACCCTCAAAGTTGCGCTCTTGTTCTCTGTACAATGCTTCAATGATGACCCTCAGCTGCTTTGGCCCGCTTTCGGGTTTGATGGTGGCACCTATTTTATCCGAAAAAGTGAGCAGGCCTACTTTGTCGTGTTTTTGAAGCGCTACATTTGAAATAACCAATGAGGCGTTAATCGCATAATCCATGAGACTCAAACCGTTAAAAGGCATTTTCATGGAACGGCCTTTGTCGATGACGGTGAAAATCTGCTGAGAACGTTCGTCCTCGTACTGATTGACCATCAGGGAGTTGTTTCGGCTTGTTGCTTTCCAGTTTATAGATCGGAAATCATCGCCTTTTACATATTCGCGGATCTGTTCAAATTCATAGCTGTGTCCCAGTTTGCGCATTTTTTTTACGCCCGGGAAAACGGAAATTCGCGCCAATGCCAGCAGCTCGTATTTTTTCATTTGAATAACAGATGGATATACCGGAATAATTGCCGGGCTTTCCACAACAATGCGTCTCTCTGCAAGCCCCAGACTGGAACGGAGGAAAAGATTGATATTGTTGAATTTGTATTCTCCTATCGATGTGGGCAGCAATTCATAAACCACTGTTTCTTCGCAATTCGCATTTAATGCTATATTAATAATGAAATCCCGTTTTTGAAACTGCAGGGGGAGTTCATCAATGATGCTTATTTTTAAAGGCAACCCAAATTCGTTTTTCAGTTTCAGATTGATAGCATTTTTATCACCCATGGAAAAAATTCTGGGTAATATTCGTTCACAACTCAGTTTTGCATTTCTATTGAAAAGAATCAAAATATCGATAAGGAAAACTGCCCAAAAAACCAAAACAGCCCCCTGCGCGAATGGAAATAGCAGCGGCAGAAAGAAGCTGAATACCGAAAATGCAGCAAGACCCGCCATGACCCAAAAAAATCTGGCAGGCAGAAAAATTGGCTTCAGATAAATATTGATGATTGCCAATACTAATCCGATGCGCCCTACATAAAGCAGGGGCAGGGCAATGGGAGAGGGGATAAAACTGAGGCCGAAAAGCAGGACAAAAGCGCCCAGTAACAGCCATCTTGAAATATTGGTTTTCATTTTTAGAACTTTATTCAGATCAAGATACAATTATTGGTTTTGGACGCCAAATAATAAGTATAAATATTGACAAAACTGGACTCTCTCCAATACTTAATTTAATTTTATCGACTTTACAGAGCTCACAAAACTCTGTACGCGGCCCATCTTTAATCTATCGTTGCGCGGCCCATCTTCTTTCATCTTTCGCTTCGCTTCGCGGTCCTTCGGTTCATCTTTTATCTTTTATCTTTCATCTTTAAATATCCTCATAAAAATAACTGCATTCTGCACCTGCAGCATCAAAAGTGTAAATCTTTTTATTGCCCTGCTCTTCGAAAAAACCGATGAGTGCAAAGTCGCCCATACAGCCTAGACTGTGCATTAAAAAGACTCCCCATAGATAAATATGGACTAAAGGATTATTCCAACTCAGGATTAAAAAAAATATCAAAATCGAATTGATAACAATAAAAGGCGCCAAAGCAATAGGTAAAAATTCTTTTTTACTGATCACAAATTCCGGAGCCGCAGCAAAAAAGTCCAATTTTGACCAGATAATGCCAAATCTGACTTTGGGTGCGCCATAATATTTGTAAACTGCTCCGTGTATAATTTCATGAATGGGGACGAGCAGAAAAAAACTTAAAATACCTAAGGTGAAACGGCCCAAATAAAGGTTCCAAGCAGCAGGTTGAAGGATAATGAAGAAGGTAAAAATGCCCAAAAAAAGAAAGGTTGAAACCAACAGAAAGTATCTGAAAATTGAAGTTAGTATAGTCCTGCTGTAAAAATATTGGCGAACAAAATCAGCAATTTCCCTAAGATTTAGTGCAAGTATCAGCCTGTATCTTTCGGGATTATCGGTTAAATCAATTGTTTTGGGTAACATGTAAAATGGTTTTGATACAAATTTAACAAGATAAGTTAGGAAAAACATATATTTGCCGTCTTGTATTTTTGTCATTTTTTATGATTGGGCTTTGGCCTGTTATATTTCGCACCTATGCTTTTTCTGCTGCTCAGCATACTCAGTTCTACACTGCTTGTCATGGTTTTTAAATTCTTTCCCAAATTTGGGATCGATACTTTTCAGGCTATCGTTGCGAACTATTTTATCTGCGTCATTTGCGGTACCTTGGTTTTGGGCCGTTTCCCTTTCAGTTCCGAAACCCTGACCGCCGAGTGGCTGCCTTATGCCTCTGTTTTGGGACTCCTGTTTATCTCCGGATTTTATGCGGTGGGAATGACTGTTTTGTTTTTTGGACTTACAGTCGCCTCTGTATTGCAGAAAATGTCCCTAGTCATTTCAGTGCCTTATGCAATCATTGCCTTTTCAGAACCGGCTACCATATTAAAAATATCTGGAGTGCTATTGGCCTTGGGAGCTGTTGTTCTGAGTAACTGGCCTTCCGGTAGTATCCAAAAGATAGAACCGGGACTTGACAATATTAAAAAACAAAGTTCAGCCTTCCTTTACTGGTTCTTTCCTGTCTTTGCCTTTTTGGCAAGCGGGGGTATAGAATGCGGATTACAGTTTGTGCAAAATTCGATTTTGGATAGCGGCGGCAATGATTCTGCGGAGTTCAGCTCGGGAATTTTCGCCTCAGCGGGCATACTTGGTTCTTTGGTCATCATGTATCAGGCAGTAAGAGGAAAGGCTAAATTTGCCTGGAAAAATCTTATTGCTGGCATTCTATTAGGTGTTCCGAATTATTTTTCTATATTTTTCCTTTTAAAATCCTTTGATGTTTTGGGGGATAAGTCTGTAGTGCTTCCGGTAAACAATATATCCATTGTTGCTGTTTCTGCCTTGTTGGGTGTTCTGCTTTTCAAAGAAAAGCTTAGTAAAATCAATTGGTTAGGAGTCGGATTGGCTGTTTTGGCAATTTTGCTGATCGCTTTGAAGTTTTGATAAATTAAAAATATTAGCTCTTTATGAGACTTATTTCAGTTATAGCATTTTTACTCATTTTGGTTCAAAGTAGCATTTCTGCTCAATTCTATGCAGAAGGTGGTTTTGAGTTGGCTTTTCTCAACCAGAAGGAGACCAATCGTATTGCCGATGAGTTCAATGCCAGAGAAAGCCATAATCTTGCCGATTTCAAAACTTTGAGCGGTTTTCGTTTCGGATTCGGCAAATACGGTAAATTTACCAATATGCAAATCAGCTTTGGTAATGTTTCCAAAAAACAGATCAGTAAAAATCCGGCAGTACTCCGGGAAACTGCCGAATTGGTTGTTAATTCCTTTTCTCTTGATGCGGCATTGGCCTATCGCCCGCTCCGTTCCGAGTTTCTGAGTTTGGGCGCTGCCCTTCATTTCGGTCAGGTTCGCTACCGCTATTCTTTTGGCGGAGATTATAGGATTCCGATTTCCCAATATGGAATTTGGGGAGAAGTTTTTGCCGATTTAGCCTTCCGTTTCCGTTTTTTGCTAAAAAAAGAATCCAGAGAAGATCAGTTTTATGTTTTTAAATTCAGACCATTTTATAGGTTTCACCAATCCTATGATCTTCTGAAACTTCAGCAGGAATATAATTTTGATAATAATGCGATCAGTGGAGAAAGAATGCAGCCCTTCAATAATTTCGGATTCAGGATCAGTCTTCTCATACCATTCCTAAATGAGAATGACAGAAAATATTACAAAAAAGGCGGCACCTTAGATCAGGAAAAGTTGAAAAGAAAAATGAAGAAAATGGAAGCTGAATAAACTTATTCAATAATCATTTAAGGAAAGTAATCAACTTTTTAACTGTCATGTCAAGTCCCATTAAAGAGATAATCTCAGGTTTTAAAAAAGTTGAGCCACATATATTTGCATTGATCGGAGCCGTATTTTTTATTCAGCTCGTTGATGCAGCCTTTTTTATGCTCTTTAATTATTATCTGCGCGATCTGGGTTACAGTGACAGTGAAATTGCAAGGGTAACTGCCTATCGTTATATGGCAATTATGATATTGGCCTTCCCTCTGGGTGTTTTTATAAAGGGCCGTCGGCTCATCCCTCTTTTCAAAATTGCTTCTTTAGCTCTTCCCATCAGCACACTTTTAGTTATATATGCTGTTGAAAATCAAATACAATGGGCTGTAATAGTTGGAATGCTTTTATTTGGTGCCTTTCGCCTTTGTCTGCAGGTGAGCGCTATGCCGTTTATTATATTAAATGCCAAGCCTGAGACTCATTCCGAAGCCATCTCCCTTTATTTTCAGACCTTCAGTGTCTCTGTTTTCGTTGCAGGACTCATTAATTATTTATTGGCAGGTATAGCACCTGATTTTTTTAATGAGAAAACAATTCTGCAGCTCTTTGCCGTCCTGGCGCTTCTGGGATTTTATTTTGTATCACTCATCAGAATAGAAGAGAAAACGACAGAAAAAGTAGCATTTTCAGCGGTTTTTTCATCTTATGACTGGAAGTTAATACTCAGCGCATTATTCCCAACTTTGCTGATTGCCGTCGGTGCAGGATTCACCATACCATTCATGAATCTGTTTTTCCAAAGTGTTCATGGTGTCGACTCCAGAGCATTTTCCCTGATAGGTTCCCTGAGTTTTATATTGGTGGCAATTATGTTGTTTTTTATTCCTTATATCCAAAGGCGTTATGGTTTCCGTATAGCAATAGTAACATTTCAGGGTCTTGCCATCTTATCGCTTTTTGTAATGGCCAGCACAGAGTGGTATCAACATATGTCTTTTGCGCTTCCGGTTGCCATAACAGCTTATCTGCTTCGACAGCCTCTAATGAATGTAGCCGGTCCTTCCACTTCTGAACTGAGTCTTAGCTATGTTGGTGAGCGCAATCAGGAAATTTTGAGTGCTCTACAGGCTGCAATCTGGTCCGGAAGCTGGTTTATCAGCAGCATTATTTTTGGATTCTTGCGGGATTTGCAAATGTCCTATGTAAATATTTTTATGATTACAGTTGGACTCTATATTGTTGCAACTGTTTGGTATTTAAGACTTATCAGCAGTTTTGAAAAAATGAAAAACTAGATTATACTCAAGTATTTTTATAAATAAGTATGCTGCCATACTTTCAGTGAAATCCTGTATCTCTTTTGAGATACAGGATTTTTTGTTATTATTCATAATTTATATATAATCATATATGTAGGTGATTGTAGTCATTTTTAAGATAAGCCAAGTTCAATAGTTTTGTTGAAATTAACAGTTAAAACAATTAAGTTTTTCTAAATCCCTAAAATGAAATTTTATGATCCCTACCAATTTAAAAATACGGCCTCGCAGTTGGCTGTTTTACATTTCGATGCTGTTCTATGGTCTGCAGCTGCAGGCACAGAGTCCGCAATTAGTTTTAAAAGCCAGTGAATTTGTTTCCCAAGTTGAAGTCGGAACAATTTTAGGACTGAGTCTTACCCGGGTGGATAAATTACTTTATGGTAATAATCCTGCCATTTACATTGCTAATAATTCAATGAATTTGAGGGTTAACGCTCAGTCAGCGGTGAAAATAATTACAGATTTGGCATCAGTTTCTTTATTGGAAAATCCAAATCCTGCCTTCAATGCTGTGGAAATTATTGAAGTTAAAGTTCCCCCCGCAAGCAATCTGCAAACTGTAATCAATAATTTCAATTGGTCTCATTTTCAGAATCTTAAAATTGTCTTGGTATCTTTTGACTTTTCTGTTTGCCCCAGTGGAGCAGGTATAGAGGCATGTGAGAAAGACATAGTGAGAGACTTTTTTCAACAGAACTTTTCTCAAAATCAGTATCTGATTTATTCAATTTCAATCGCAGATTAAAACCCGCACAATAATGATATATGATAATCTGACATCATTGAGAAAGTGGATTCTTGTCTTAATGATTTTACCAATTTCACTTGTCAGTTTTTCCCAAATAAGAGTTCCCTTTACACAAAGAGCAGCTTTCACCACTCCGGGCAAACTGATATACAATATCCAAGGTGATTATACCATGGTTGGAAATACCAACATGACACTTCAGAATTATTCTAATAATACGCTGAATAGTAATAATGTAATGGTATATGTTGATGTGGATACTTTTTCCTCAACAATTAATTCCTCTTCATCAACTTTACAGTTCTCAACAGAAAATGGCGCTATTCCTGAATGTTCCAGAATAGTATTTGCTGGTCTGTATTGGACAGGAAGAGCGCACGATGGGGCTTCAAGTCCTAATACATTTAGCGTGAATGGTGTTTCATTGGACAAACGTAAAGTGCTTTTAAAAGGTCCTGCTCAGAATGCATATACGGAAGTAACTGCAAGAGCTGGAGATATTTATTATCCTCAGACTAGTGACGGTTATATGTATTCAGCCTACGTTGAAGTAACTGACTATGTAAGAGCTCACGGTTTAGGAGAATACACCGTCGGTAATATGGCACTCAGAGAAGGAAATGGAGGTCCTACCGGTTATTATGGCGGATGGGGACTTATCGTGGTGTATGAAAACTCTCAGATGAATTGGAGAGATGTGACAATTTTTGACGGTCATGCATATGTTGCAGGCAATGTTACTGCACAGTTTGATTTGCCTGTTTCAGGATTTAATACTGCACAAAGTGGACCTATTAATATGAAATTGGGTGTAATGGCAGGTGAGGGCGATGTTGGTATTAACGGAGATTATTTCCAAGTTATTGATACCACCAATACAATTTGGACAACTCTTAACCACTCAGGAAACACAGGTAATAACTTTTTTAACAGTTCTGTTAATACTGGTGGTAATCCAAGAAATCCGACAATATTGAACAATACAGGTTTGGATATCGCCATGTTTAATGTCCCTAACCCGGGAAATTCCATTATAACGAATAATCAGACTTCTACCAGATTCAGATATGGATCAATTCAGGATACCTACATTATATTTTGTATCGCAATGTCTGTAGATGCCTATATACCGGATGTGACGGCATTGATTTCAACTGAAACAATTGACGGAATTCCTGTAGGTGGCGGGCCGATAACTGTTAACCCCGGTCAAACTATTCAATACAGTGTTGATATAAGGAATGAAGGTACAGAAGCAGTGGACAGTCTGCATGTCATAGTTCCTTTACCCTTTCTGACTTCTTTTTTCACGGGAAGTGATGTAACACAGATAAACTTTTCCCCCACCCCCTCTCCGAATACGGTATCATTTGAACCGACTTTTGGACCTACAGGTGCTATAGTTTGGCATTTTGGCAACTTGCCGCTAATTCCGGGTCACCCCGATTCCGTTTTAGCTTCTCTGACTTTTACACTTACAGTTACTGAAGATTGTTTCCTGTTAACTAATCCGAATTGTCCGCCTGTTGTAAGTATAACAGGAGGTCATGTAACCGGAGTTGGGGCAATTTCCGGTTCTGACTTTGATCTTCCTTTTATTCAGGGATATGAAACCGCCGGTCTTTGTATAGGAGAACCTATAACAGATCCACTTCAGCTGAATATTGATGCAGACAGTTTTATTTTGGCAAACTGTAACGGCTATCCAATTGAGTTTGATACGGTTTTTTGTGCATTTACTGATACAATTATACCGGTAAGTGCCATTTCAGGAAGTTTTCCTGCCGGGTTTAGTTTCTATAATACTAATAGAATTACACCCCTTTCCACTAAATACGATGCTTCAAATCCCTTCCCTGCCACATTGGGAACTGTAGAGTATTATGCAATACCTCCAGGTACAGATTTGTGTTTTTTTGCATTCTCAATTTCAGTTCAGGAGCCATTAGTTACTACTGAAACAGTAACAAATCTCTCCTGTTTTGGAGCTACGGACGGCGATGCGACAATTCTTCTGAACAGTGGGATAGGTTCCTTTTCTTATCTTTGGTCAAATGGACAGACGAACAGTACTGCAACAGGTCTCACTGCCGGGGATTATATTGTTACAGTTACGGATGATTTTGGTTGTAAGGTTTCTGACACAGCAACAGTTATACAGCCTGATTCAATTTTACTGTCATTGTCAGTAACTTCCAACTATAACGGAGCTCAAATTACCTGTTTCGGATTATCTGACGGCGTAATCACTGCCTCTGCTTCGGGTGGTACCGGCAGCCTTTCTTATTTGTGGTCTGGCGGCAAAACAACAGCCATCAATACTGGCTTAAATGCCAATACCTACCAGATTACGGTAAGTGATGCCAACAATTGTGCGGTTACTGCCAGTTTGGCAATTTCCAATCCTTCTCCAATAACTGCTGCAGTTGCATCTTCAGTAAGCGCTACCTGCTTCGGAGCGGCAACTGCTTCTGCAACTGCAGTGGCAGCAGGCGGAACAGGAGCCTATAGCTATGTATGGAATACTGCTCCTGTGCAAAATAACATTACAGCAACAGGCCTTGCAGCCGGCACTTACAGCGTCGTTGCAACAGATGCCAATAGCTGTTCTGCTACTGCAAGCGTAACCATTACACAACCTGCAACAGCAGTAACTGCAACAGTTTCTTCGAATACCACTGTCAGCTGCTTCGGTGCAGCCGCAGGTACTGCGACAGCAAGTGCAGGCGGAGGAACAGGCGCCATCGGTTTTGTCTGGTCCAACGGACAGACCAATGCGACAGCAACAGGCCTTGCAGCCGGCGCTTACAGCGTCGTTG
>CAINVS010000261.1 GCA_903854205.1 uncultured Bacteroidota bacterium
ATGCTGGTCGGCTTTATATTACTGTTTTTGGCGATTAAAAAAGGCTTTGAGCCTTTACTTTTATTGCCGATAGGCTTTGGCGCAATTCTGTAAGCTCGTTCAATTCCTGCTGGGATACACTGGTCCGGAAAAGATTGGAATACAGTATGGAAACGAATTGAGATGAAGATTTTTGCTTGTCTTTCTCAGCGCTGGATTCATACACAACTTCAGAACCTACGTCATATATATAACGGTATTCTTTTTTGCAGGACATTGCCAAAACTGCAAGGAAAATGATGGAAAAGATAAATTTTTTCATGTCTGAGTAAAATTATATTGTATTAAACTTAGCCTTAAAACCCTGTATATTCGACAGTAGCGGTTAATATCCGTTGAATATCTTTTATAGATTTGCTGCCATTGGAAAGGGCTTCCGTAAGGCTCGACATCTCATAGGAATTTGGCCTTCTGGAGAGCAGATGCAGATAGGTATCAATGACCAAACCTTCGTAAAATCCGGCACTTGAAGTCATAATATTTAAAAAATCACCTCTGCTGCTGCCATCGCGCATAAAAATGCGGGCCGATTGGCCATTGACCATAGTTTCACTGTTGCTTTGTTCCTGATCTGTCGGGGATCTTTTTAGGTAATTTTCAAAACAGGAAATGACAAAATTGGTAACGCCCATATTTATCTGATCATAAGCATAACAGTTTGCCATTCTTTTTTTGTACTCATTGATCGTAATTATACCACGATGAAAGTCATAACTTGCATCAGAGACCAGGACCATTTTTGAAGCCTCGTAGGCCCAATATTGGGATATGGCAGAATCACCGTTTGCAATAGCCAGAGATCTGAAATAGTTGAGTTCATCGACAATTGCAACAGCAGTAAGCGAGTCATAAATGCCATCAAACATTGGCGCAATATAGACATTATTGAACTGTGTTACATAATCTGAACCATTTTGTAGCGAACTTATAAAACTGACTCTTGCGGAAGAATCCAGCCCATTTGTTTTCAGATTATTTACCCAAAAATCTCTGTCTGCAACAGAAGGTTCAGCTCCGCTGATATCAATATATGCCTTGTTGACATAAGATTGAATCTGAAGTATAGTGACAGCTTCATAATAAGGAACTGTATTGTCCGGTATGACAATGTCTTTTGTTTTTTTGCAGGAAACTGAAAGAATAATTATTAGCAGCAGTTCAACCGTTAATTTTATCGAATTGTAATATTTCATATGTTCTAGCGGAGAAATTATTCAAACAAATGCCTAAACGTTCATTTATCAAGTACAAGATATTAAATCTTGGCTTATATTTTAAAGATTTTACATTTATAAATCCTCATTCTTTCATTTTTTTGGCAAAGGGTGTTGAACTTTATTATAAATTTATATCTTTGCCTCACTTTTTATTAACACATATAAAAACTATAGTACAATGCCATATTTGTTTACGTCAGAATCGGTATCAGAAGGACACCCCGACAAAGTAGCCGATCAAATCTCCGATGCGTTAATTGATAATTTCATGGCCTTTGATCCAAGTTCTAAAGTAGCTTGTGAAACATTGGTAACAACAGGTCAGGTTATATTAGCCGGTGAGGTTAAATCTAAATTGTATCTCGATGTGCAGACAATCGCCCGCGAAACGATTCGTCAGATTGGTTATACCAAATCCGAGTACATGTTCGATGCGAACTCATGTGGAATTCTTTCTGCGATTCACGAACAGTCTTCTGATATCAATCAGGGAGTTGAGCGCACAAATCCTGAAGATCAGGGTGCGGGTGACCAAGGTATGATGTTCGGTTATGCCACCAAAGAAACTGAGAACTACATGCCATTGGCACTTGACCTGGCACATAAAATCCTTCAGGAGCTTTCTTATATCCGCAATAATGAATCAGCCCTGATTCCTTATCTCCGTCCGGATGCAAAATCTCAGGTTACTATCGAGTATTCTGATGACAATGTTCCACAGAGAATTGACACAATTGTAGTTTCTACTCAACATGATGATTTTGCGCCTGAAGCAGAAATGTTGGCCAAAATCAAAAAAGATATTGTTGAAATCGTTATCCCACGCATCATGGCTAAATTGAAGCCTGAGCTGAGCCGATTGTTCAATGACAAAATTACATACCATATTAACCCGACAGGTAAATTCGTTATCGGCGGTCCTCACGGTGACACTGGTCTTACTGGCCGTAAAATCATCGTTGATACTTATGGTGGAAAAGGTGCTCACGGTGGTGGTGCATTCTCCGGTAAGGATCCTTCCAAAGTTGACCGTTCAGCTGCTTATGCTACGCGTCACATTGCTAAAAACGTTGTTGCAGCAGGTCTTTGCGATGAAATCCTTGTTCAGGTTTCTTATGCTATCGGTGTTGCAAAACCATGCGGTATCTATGTAAACACTTACGGCACTTCTAAAGTGAACATGACTGACGGTGAAATCGCAGACAAAATCAGCGAAATCTTCGACATGCGTCCTTACTTTATCGAACAGCGCCTGAAACTGCGCAATCCTATTTATCAGGAAACTGCAGCTTTTGGTCACATGGGCCGTAAAAACGAAATTGTATCAAAAACATTCAAAGGTCCTGATGGAACTATTGTAACTAAAGAGGTTGAACTCTTTACTTGGGAAAAATTGGACTTTGTTGATAAAGTAAAAGCTGCGTTTGGTTTGTAATAACCAAATTGGCTAAATATATTAAGGCTGTCTCTGTTGAGGCAGCCTTTTTTCGTTGTGAATTAAAAATTAAGTGGCTATTGATGATTTGTGATTATATTTTATTATGTTTGTATATATTACAGACACCCTCTTTATAAGGCTTAAATATCCGATTTGGATGGTAAGGGGATGTTTTATGAGGGTTATGAACAAGTTAGTGGCAATGCTATGACGACAGAAACCATTATAATACAAAACGACAAACTCTTTAAAATTGAAATAACATGAAAAACGCAATTGACAGTGTTGAACTGGAAGCAATTGAGAATTACATAAAATCTATTCGTCCGCCTGAAGAAATTAGAGATCAAGTTGATATTTCATATCGGATAGAAAAACAAAGTCTATTTATATTTGAAATACGGCCGAATTGGCAAGATCCAAATATAAAAATGGAAATTGACATCGTTAAAACTACTTTCGTTAAAAAAGATAACAATTGGAAAGTCTTTTGGAAAAGAGCTGATTTAAAATGGCATGCTTATAAGCCAAAACCAATTGTGAAAAATTTACCAGAATTTGTAAGATTAATCGAAAAAGATGAATATGGTTGTTTTTGGGGTTAAGAACACCAAATAATTGACTTATCAAAAACAATCTTAAAACCATCCAGAGGACTTCAGTCCTCTTTTTTTTTATCATAATCCGAGCATAGACCCCCCCAAAAAAAACAGCCCGCTTCCACGGGCTGCTGACTAAAGTAAAGTATTAGCTTTATAGGTTTAGATTCCTAACGGATAATAAGTTTGCGAATCGTTCTGCCCTCCGCAGCAATGATTTCTACAAAATAAAGTGCCGCTGCAAATTTATTTTCAGTACGAATAGTTTGAGCACCTGAATTTATGAAGCCATTGAAAAGGGAAGCTACTCTCCTGCCGTTCACATCAATAAGATTGATTTGCATGTCCTGAGCCTGATCAATTGTTATATCAATATTGAATTGGCCTTTTGTTGGATTCGGATAAACCGAGAATTGGAATACATTGTTTTCAAAATGATTTACAGCTACTGCGTTCACATTTACTGAATCAGTATAAGTGCTGCTGCAACCTTCTGCTGAAGTAACAGTAAGTGTAACACCATATAAGCCGGTAGTTGCATAAGTATGGGTCGGAGAAGTTGCCGATGACGAATTGCCATCACCAAAATTCCAAGAGGTACTTGCAAATACTCCTGTGCTTCCATTTGTAAAGGTCACATCCAAACTGCTACCGCTTTGTGCCGGTGTAAAAGATGCATTAGGTGTTGGATTTACATAAATAAATAAAACATTGGAAGTGTCACGCCCGCAGCTGTTTTGAACAATCGCTCTCAGATAAGTACTTTGTGTTAAAAGACCGGTATTGAAGCTATTACCGGTATAGGTGCTGCCTGTATAGCTTGTCCCATTAGTTGATTCTTCCCAAATTGCAGTACCTACTACTCCTGTAAGCGTCACAGTAGTGCTATTTCCTGCGCAAACTGTATCAAGACCTACACCGGCAACACCGGCAGTCGGACCCGAAGCTACAGATATATTGATACCATTGTCAGCTCCGGTTACACCAGGATTGCTGGAAACTATACGAATGCGATAACCTGTACCTGCTGCTGTTCCAAAAGGAATAACTGCTGATATTGGGCCGGCTGCCTGAGCAGTGAGTGAACCAATTGCAGTTGGAGAAGCAAAGCTTCCTGCCGCATTTGACAATTGAGCAGTAAAAACATTACCTGCATTGAATGCACCTGAACTTGTAAAGTTAATGGTCATAGCATCTCCCGGACAAAATGAAGTACCTGTAAAGGTTGGTGCAGAAACCGTGCTTGCCGGAGTACTTGTAAAACCTTTGATGCTGATATCGTCAACACTGAAAGCAGGATCTGAAGTTGTAGTGGTTTGTGCATTCACAAATCGGAAGCCAAAACGAAGGCTGCTTTTTTGTGCAAAAAGCGCGGTGCTGATTTTTTGCTGAGTCCAACTGCTGATACC
>CAINVS010000262.1 GCA_903854205.1 uncultured Bacteroidota bacterium
AATAATTTAATGCACAAAATACTGACATTTAGTCTAATGACATATCTGCCACAATATGATAAAAAGTTAAAATATGACAGGTTTATAAGTCAAATTTTTTATAAAATAGTGACAACAGAGAATTTTCTACCCCATATGCCACTAGTGCTAGACATAGCTGTCTGCCTTATTACTTCAAGCAATTCAATTATATTTGAATGGTATTTTGTTAGCCATAATAAGTGGTATTTATCACCAAAGCATGTCCAATTGTAACATCTAAAAGGCTAGTAATCTATTGTTTGAACTAATATAAATTTAGTAAGTTGAGGTCGTGACCTGTTTAAATTGAACTGGAATCGTTTTGGACAGGCACTCGGAGATTACAGCTATTTTGGGCAGTCTTTTGCTTTTGTAACAAAGGATTATTCAAAATCTTTTTTTGTAAATAATTGTTAAGATCTTATATTTGAGCTGAGAAAAATTAGGTAATAATACATAGTTTTATTTTTTAAATTTATAACCAACTGAATACTATGCAATTTGAACTCAGTGAACAGCACTTGGCAGTACGCGATGCCGCACGCGAATTTGCAAAACAAAAATGTCTGCCCGGCGTCATCGAGCGCGATCGCGATATGAAACATCCCACAGCACAGCTGAAAGAGATGGGAGAGATGGGTTTTCTTGGAATGATGGTCAGTCCGGAATACGGCGGAGGCGGCATGGACAGCCTTTCTTATGTGTTGGCTATGGAAGAAATTTCAAAAATTGACAATTCCTGCTCAGTAGCCATGTCGGTAAACAACTCACTGGTTTGCTGGGGATTGGAAACATTTGCCAACGAAGATCAGAAACAAAGATATCTCACCAAATTGGCAACAGGTGAATG
This sequence comes from uncultured Bacteroidota bacterium, assembly GCA_903854205.1. Taxonomy (GTDB): domain Bacteria; phylum Bacteroidota; class Bacteroidia; order Chitinophagales; family Saprospiraceae; genus Saprospira. The sequence goes on from CAINVS010000262.1 coordinate 872, forward strand.
GATGGGTGCTTTCTGCCTTTCTGAACCAGAAGCGGGCTCTGATGCTACTTCTCAGCGTACCACTGCCATCGATATGGGCGATTATTATCTGCTGAATGGGACCAAAAACTGGATTACCAACGGCGGAACATCGCAGGTGCACCTTGTTATGGCTCAAACAGATGCTAGCAAAGGTCACCGCGGTATCAACTGCCTTATTGTAGATACATCATGGCCAGGTGTTGTCATTGGTGCCAAAGAAGATAAACTCGGTATCCGTTCTTCCGATACCCATACCATCATGTACAATGACGTAAGAGTGCCAAAAGAAAATCGAATTGGAGAGGACGGATTCGGTTTCAAATTTGCCATGAAAACTCTTTCCGGCGGACGTATCGGTATTGCTGCTCAGGCTTTGGGCATTGCTGCCGGTTCTTACGAATTGGCTGCGGCTTATGCAAAACAACGCGTTGCTTTTGGCAAACCGATAATTCAGCATCAGGGTATCGCCTTCAAATTGGCCGATATGGTCATGCAAGTTGAATCTGCACGAATGCTCGTTTATCGCGCTGCTTGGTTGAAAGATCAGCATAAAGACTATGACATGGCAAGTTCATTGGCAAAACTTGCTGCCTCAGAAGCTGCTATGAAAATTTCAGTGGAAGCAGTTCAGGTTCACGGAGGATATGGTTTTGTGAAAGAATACCATGTAGAACGACTTATGCGTGACGCAAAAATTACACAGATTTATGAAGGAACTTCTGAGGTTCAACGAATTGTACTCGGACGTTGTATAGAAAATGGACAAATTTATTTGCCATAGATTTAATAGTTAAAAAATATTTTAAAATGCACTTTCCTTACTGGAGGTGCATTTTTTAGTTTATATAATAAATGCAATAATTATTTTAAAAAAAATT
>CAINVS010000263.1 GCA_903854205.1 uncultured Bacteroidota bacterium
AGTATAGTGCTAAGCCTGAAAATTCAATAAAAAAGCAAAAAATCTCAGGCTGAAGGACAGTCTGGCCGATTCTGGTTTTGGGGGTTATATGATCGAACGACCGAACGACCCAACACTCCCCCAAAAATGCATTGGTTCCGACATGATTTTTTTTACTTTTGGATCAAGCCAAAAGTAAAAAAGAGCCCGCGGCAGCGTTATGCGATTTGAACTTGTTTCAACCCTTGATTGGCATAAATAAGTTACTCATAGAATTGTTAAAAAAAAGTGCTGGCTTTGTCAGTGTTTTTTCGTCTTTAAAAATATTATAATTATGCGTTTTATTTTGTTTTTTGTTTTGGGTGGATTTCTTTTGGTTTCCTGCTCCACTACCCGTATCGTCAAACCTTTGGCAAAGAAAGAAGTGGCTGTCGGTTTCGATTTTGGGGGTCCAATTATCGACTTTGCCGGCATTAAAATTCCAGTACCATTTACTTCACTTAGCGCTGCCTACGGTATTGACAGCATGATGACTGTTTTCGGGGGACTGCACACTACATCTTTAGCCTTTGGCAATCTGCAACTCGATGCAGGTATTGTCAGAGATATCATTCCTGCCAAGGGTAGAATTCCGGGATTCAGCGTAGCGCCTATTGCCAATATGATGGTTAATTTTAAAGGCGGTGATTTTAGAATTTATCCTGAACTGGATTTGAATCTGCATTGGCAATACAGCCTGAAACGCAGGCATTATATGTATTTCAGTCTTTCCAACTGGTTCGATCCCTGGGCAAAAAAGGCACATAATGAACCCAATAAGGCATTCTATGCCTTAAATCTGGCTTTGGGCCATACCTTTGTAACGGATAAAATGCGATATACACTTGAATTGCGCTGGTTGGCTCCGCATGCCAGCAATAAAAATATAGTGGTGACCTATAATGGCATTGCCGGTCAGGGCACAATGGCTTTCTATTTTGGCCTGTTTCGAAAATTTTAATTCACGTACACGCGCACAGATTTGACAACTTTTTAAAAGTTGTCAAATCTGTACGCGAAAATATAATATATTGAAAATGCGTATTTTGTCAATAATTTTCATAGCGTTTACTGCTATCTCCTGCCTCCGCTTGGATGGCAATCTGTACAATCCCACCAAAACAGATCAATACCTGCTGAATGCATTTACTGATGGGGAGCTACAACAACAAATGCATGACAGTACCGATATTCCGGACAGTCTTATTTCACTCTTTACACTGCAGTCTGATGATAATGGAGACAAAGCCACTATCTATGCAGTTTATATCGGCGATATGAACCGCATAGCGACCGATACTGTCATTATGTACTGTCATGGTAATGCTGCCAATATGGATAATTATTGGAATCGCGCAGAATTGTTGGCGAATGTGGGACATAAAAATCGTTTCGGTGTACTAATGATCGACTACCGCGGTTATGGAATGTCAGAAGGAAATTCTACTGAAAGCGGACTTTATGCAGATGTTAACGCGGCCTTGGGCTGGTTGAAAAATATGGGTTTGACAAATGAAAGACTCATTATGTACGGCTTTAGTATGGGCACGGCCCCTGCAACTGAACTTACGGCTAATCCGACAGTTTTAATACCCTCAAAACTCATCTTGGAATCGCCTTTTGCTTCTGCAGCTAAAATGGCACAGGATGCAAGTTATATTTCAATGCCGGAGACTTATTTTGTAGATCTTAAGATTGACAATGCCGAAGAAATTAAAAAGGTTCAACAACCTTTCCTTTGGATTCACGGTGTTGATGATACTTTTTTGAAAATCGAGCATGGTGAATTAGTATCTAAAAATTATCAGGGTGTTTACAAAGTAGAGAAACGCGTGCCGGGCGGAGCGCACAGCAATGTTCCAGGAATTATGGGCCTGAATATCTATTTGCAGTTTCTCAAAGATTTTATTGAACATTAATCAGCCCTAGCCTTGATTGCATTTATAAACATCGTATCGCAGGCCGGTTCGGCCTTCAAAAGAAAGGAATACACTACGGTGTTGCTGGAACTCGAAAGAGCCTTTGAGCTGGCATCGGAAATGGATTTTACAGAGCTGGACGAGCTGCTCTACAACGCACTTTATGATGCTTACGAAATGAGTGCCCTTATTGCACAATTAGCCGTTTTTGAAAAAAATGAATTTTTGAAAATAGCTTTGGGCGATATGAAAGCTGCATTAAATGCTTTTATTTCAAAAGAAGGCGGGACAGTTGCCGACTTGAAACTGGCAATGCCTTCATTTATTCTCCTACTGCAAGGAATGTCGGGCGCCGTACATTATCTGCAACGTCAAAAAAAACGAATGGATACCTTTCCTCCGGAATTGTCCTTCGAAATTACAAAAGATGGGTTTTTAAAGATTTTTGCCTGGTCGGAAGAAACACCCAATAAAATTGCAGATATAGCAAAGCTGAAAGCTGAATTTGAACTGCTTTATGAAAAGGAAAAACAATCTAAAAATTATTTTTTGGAAACAGCAGCCAATCTTGAAGAAAACGAACAATATGAAGATTGTCTGAGTCTGTTGGATCAGGCTATGACTGAACATGAATCATTGCGCGGAGAATGTTTTATTATACAAGGGAATATCTGTCTGAAATTAAAAAAATACGAAGAGGCAGTTGATGCTTTTATGAAGGCAAGAGTACTGGGTGAACCAAAGCACAGAATGTCCCATTAAATAAAAGAATCCTGTACATTTTTATTGAGATATGCTGATTCCAAGGAGGACAAACAAAAATGGTCACTACTAATGAAAGATTTTTCATAATTATTGGAATTATTACGACAATCCTGCTGTTTTTTCCAAAGCTGTTTGGATGATTATTGAATCAGCTTTGCCAATAAAAGCATTGAACAAAAAATTATCGTTACTTTGCTTGAATTGCTTTGGATTGAAATAGAAAAAATAACCTTATTTTGTGTTGTCAAATAAAAAAATCCGCAACATGGGTAGCAATATTTTAAGTACACTGACAGTTTTCCTGGCCTTAGGAATAACAGGAAAGTCAGCTGCTCAGATAGAAAATATTAAATATCTGACAGATAATGCAGTTGAAGGCAAAGCCTATTTTATCGCCAAAGCTAATGCAGACAGTAAAAAAACTTTTACTGATCTGGAAGGATTCTATATTAAGATGGTACCTGCAGTATATAAAACCGTAATTGATACTATTGTACTGCAACCCGCCCTAAATGGTGACCTTGATACGGCCAATTATTTTATTGAAACAGAAGTAATCGTTGTGAGCGAACCATCTGCCGAATGGCGGACAGCGCAGGTTTCAGAACTTTGTATTCAGGATGGTATCAGTCCTTTTTTGACATTTTCGCTGCAAAAAAAGAGCCCCGAATACCAAATTGTCAATCGAAAATTTTTCCCTTTCAAAAACATCCTGGATGTAAGTGAAGCGGAAAATATTGTTCCTGAAGTATTGTACTTCCTAAAAAGGGAAGAATTGGTTCAAAAAGCCAGACTCGAGACCTATCCGCTCAGCCTAAAGCCTGAATTAAATCCCGGAGAAAAACTTTTGGAAATCCCCGCCGGTGAATGGCAGCACTGGGAACAAATACAATGTCCCGATGGCGACTATAAAGAACCAAAACCCGAAGAAATTCAGCAGGAACTGCTAAAAAGAGGCTATAAATTAAGGCTTAGCGGGAAAATGGATAATGAAACCAAGCAGGCACTGCATGATTTTCAGGCAGAAAATGAGCTGGAAATCGGAAAGTTTAATGATGAAACCGCTGCTAAACTCGGTTTGAAAAGAGAAAGACTGATAAGAATAGAAAACTGATATAAAATTAGTGCTGTATAAAATTGAAAAGCAATAAATAAAGCGGAAACATGTCCGAATCCTCGATAGGGATTATCCGGTTTATATCTATATGGTCCGGGAACTGAA
>CAINVS010000264.1 GCA_903854205.1 uncultured Bacteroidota bacterium
ATTATTGTTAAAAAATATGTAATTCTGATATTTATTGATGTGTTTTAACTTTTTTGCCAAAATAGCTTTAGTCTGTTTATGTCTTATAAAATCCAACATTATGAATTTTAAAAAAATACTACAAATCACATTGGGCTGCTTTGCTGCTTTTAGTATTAGTGCTCAGCATTTGAGCAATACCCCTCCGGTTTTGTACCCTGAAATTCAGGTGACTGCTGCTATGCAACAGACAAAAAATTCAGCTACACCACCAACTGGTCAGGTAGTTTTCACCAACGGACTTCCAACCTGTGCTCAACTGACGCCAATTTGTACAGCTCCCGGACAATATTATACTTTGACCACCAATGCAAACGCGCCTCAGGCGCATCAGCTTAACCCGGGAAACCTTTATGGATGTCTCGGATCTTCACCAAATCCAATGTGGTATTACATTCGTGTTGATCAATCCGGACAAATATTAATGAACCTTAATGCAATGTCAGATATTGATTATGCAATTTGGGGGCCATTCCCAAGTGTTGCAGTGGCTCAATCTATCTGTGGTCAATATCAGATGCCAGTTAATTGCAGTTACTCTGGTTCAAATAATGAGTTTCCACAGATTCCAAATGGACAAACAGGGGAGATTTATGTGATGCTTATTGCGAATTTTGCCAATATTGTACAGCCTGCAACACTTACGCAAGTTGGCGGTTCCGGCAGTATGGACTGTGATGCTTTCAGTTCCATCAACGGGGTTGTTTATAATGACAGGGATTCCAATTGTCTTACAGGTATCAATGATGCCGGACTTCGTGGTATTTATCTGCATTCAACCTACGGTTACAGTATTTCTGACAGTTTAGGCGCTTATTCCATTATTGCCGATTCAGGTGCTCATACGGTTACACAGATCATTCCTGCTCATCTTTTGCCTTTGGTTGATCCAAGTTGTGTGGGACCTTACAGTTTTAATTTTACCCATAATCCTTTGGATACTATGGGTGTTAATTTTTACAATGATGTTTTGGAATGTCCTTATCTGACTGTAGATATTTCGAGTAACCGCCGCCGCCGCTGTTTCCAAAATTCAACGGTTGTCCGTTATTGTAATGAGGGTTTTGCTGATGCCACAAATGTTGAAGTTTTTGTAGAATTGCCGCAGTATGTAAATTTTGTAAGTGCAAATTATCCGCATACAGTTGATACTAACGGCAATTATGTATTCAATATCGGTAATCTTGCAATGGGCCAATGCGGAACAATAAACATTATTGACAGCGTTTCCTGTATTGCCGGCATTACTGGAACGGTACAGTGTATCAATTCATGGATTACTCCTGCAAACAGCTGTGTTGATGACAGTACAGCTATTAATCCAAATGATCCTTGGGACAGAAGCTCTATGTCAGTTTCCGGACAATGTGTAGCAGATTCTGTTGTTCGTTTTACTGTTACAAATAATGGTTCAGCTGTAAATGGTAATATGGCCGGTCCTACTGAATACCGTATTTATGTTGATGGTGTATTGGTCTATACCGGAACTTTCCAAATCCTTGGTGGGGCAACATATGTTATTGAAGTTCCTGCTACAGGTGGAGTAGTCCGTTTGGAAGTTGATCAACGTCCCAATCACCCCGGCAATAGCCATCCGAATGATGTTGTTCAAGGTTGCGGTGATACAACAAATACGGCAAATTTGAATGATTGGTTGGCTTACAATGCGCAAACATCCGATGACGCAAGTGTGACAATTGAAGAAGAATGTCTGCCTATTTTGGACAGTTATGATCCTAATGACAAACAGGTTTATCCAGGTGGTGCAGGTGTTAATCATGTAGTTGTACCAAACACAATGTTGAACTACGTCATCCGTTTCCAAAATACCGGTAATGACCTAGCTTACCGTGTTATTATCCGTGATACACTTGAAAGCGATTTAGATCTTTCTACCTTGCAGGTTGGCGTATCCACGCATGATTTTGATTTTTATATTGACGGAACAGACATACCAATTTTGATTTTTGATTTTAAAAATATTAATCTTCCTGACAGTATGAGCGATCCTTTGGGATCTCAGGGGTTAGTTAAATTTAAAATTGCACCTTATGCTAATGTTCCTCTGGGAACAGTTGTTGAGAATACTGCTTCTATCTATTTTGACTTTAATGAACCTATTGTTACAAACACTGCCTGGGTTACAATTGACAATCCCGTCACCGGCCCTGCAATTGATGTAACAATTATTTCTGCAACGGAAAGTATTGAAACTGCATTAAATATTGAAGCTTATCCGAATCCAACAGGCGGAATCCTAATGCTGAACCTGAAAGAGGCTTTATCTGAAGCCAAAATTGCGGTTTACAACATGAGCGGTCAGGCTTTGATGCAAACTGAAATCAACAATGAACAGTTTACAAAAGTAGATTTATCTTCCTATCCTGCCGGTATTTATATGCTTCAGGTAGTTTCAGGAAATAAAACATCTGTACTGAAAGTAATCAAAAGATAAAGTTTTTTAGGATTGTGATTCAATAAATAATTGGAGGAGTGTCGCGGCAAAACGGCACTCCTTTTTTTATCTAAATATCCTCTATCTCACAGGTATTCAATAAAATAGTTGAAATTTTAAGAGACAGTCGTTTTTTGATGGTAGTCGGACTGCGAGTATAGAAATATCGATAAACAATGATTTATTAGCACAGGGAGATGATGCAATAGATTTTTTAATCAAACTGCAGGATACTTTTCATATAGATTTAAGCAGATTCCCATTTAATGATTACTTCCTGTCAGAAGGTCAATTTTATATTAAAAAAAATTATATAGAGTTAACTATTGGAGATATTGAAAATGATGTAATTAAAAGAATGGGGACTATACATCGTTCCTGAAATAGATTCAGAATCTCAACAGTATTGTGTTAATTTCATTTTGGCACATTAAAACATAATATTGCCGTAAAATGGTATATATAAAATGTTTATCATTTCTAAGCTGACTCAACGCTACTGTTTTCTCAAATTTCACTGATAATTTATACGTTTTGCAGCCCCTTCGGGGCGACATTTTTGTAGCCGAAGGTGGAAAAATGAATAGAGCTCCGTAGGAGCTGCATTTATAATAATTAGAAAAAAATGTTACCCTTACAGGATTCAATTACTTTGCAGCTTAAGCTGCTACAAAAATATCACTCCTCCGGAGCTGCCACCTGTTAATCGTATTATTGAGAGATAAATTGCAGCAAATAGTAAATATTAAAAAACATCACTGACCAAAACACAAAAAAAGCCGAACCCACTAAGGATTCGGCTATTAATTTGACTGAACTGAATCAGTTCAGATTATTTTGTTTTTACATCTGAACCGATAACGTTAGCTTTAATAGTCAAACGTGTTTCGGCAGGTATCGTGTTGGCATTCAAAGTAACAAATTTGGTTTGCGCACCAGGTTTGCCTTTTGAGTTGAACTTCACTTTGATTTCACCTTTTTCACCCGGAGCAATTGGGTTTTTGGGGTAATCAGGTACAGTACAACCGCAAGAACCTTTAGCATCTGTGATTAGAAGTGGTTTGTCACCTGAGTTTTTGAATTTAAAAACATAAGTAACTTCATCACCTTCCTTTACAGTGCCGAAATCATGAACTTCTTTTTCGAAAGTTATGGTTGTAGCTTTTTCCGGAGTAACAGTTGGCGCCTGAGGATCAGTAGCATTTGTAGGAGTTACAGCAGTGTTTTCTGCGCTGCCGGGAACTGTGTTTGGATTTGTGCTTTCATTCAAACCTTCTTTGGTTTTTTCTACATCTGAAGTAGAAACACCATTGCTGCAGGCTGAAAATGCCAACAAACCTACCAAAGCGAAAGCCTTAGTTGCATTACTAAAAGTGAAAAGTGATTTTTTCATATCAAAACTCTGATTTTGGGAATGAAATTTAAGTAAATAATTGATTTTTATAATAACCTGTCAAAGGTACAAATTTACAAACAATGAAGCCTACAAAATAGTGCAACATGAGACATATTTAACAAAATATTAGCAGAAAAGTTTATACATTAAACATAAACTCCAGCAAATCGCCATCCTGTACAATATATTCTTTGCCCTCCTGACGCATCACGCCATTTTCCTGAGCGCCTTTCCATCCTTTGTATTTGAGGAAATCGCTATAAGAAACGGTACGGGCTTTGATAAATCCGCGCTCAAAATCGGTGTGAATAACACCGGCAGCACCGGGTGCCTTTGTTCCGCGACGGATAGTCCAAGCTCTAACCTCTTTTTCACCGGCAGTGAAATAAGTGATCAGATTAAGGATATTGTAACAGGCTTTGATGACTTTGTTTACACCGGGTTCAGTCAGATTCATATCAGCAAGAAACATTGTGCGTTCTTCAATGGAATCAAGTTCTGAAATCTCTGCTTCAATAGCAGCCGAGATAAAAATAATTTCAGCATTTTCTTCTTTTACCGATTCAATAAAACGGGCGGTATGTTCATTACCGGTATTTACAGAAGCCTCGTCTACATTGCAGACATAAATTACAGGTTTGCCGGTAAGCAGCAACAATTCGTTAAAAAATTTGATATCGTCCTCCGATTCCAAACCATTGAAACTGCGGGCTGGTTTCTCGTCTTCAAGGTGTTTAATAATCGCTTCACAGATAGCCAATTGGCGTAGTACCTCTCTGTCCTGACCCTTAGCCAGTTTACGTAGTTTATCGGCACGTTTTTCGAGTGTTTCAAGATCTTTAAATGCCAATTCCAAGTCAATAATCTCTTTGTCGCGGGTAGGATTTACGCTGCCGTCAACGTGGACTACATTATTGTCGTCAAAACAACGTACAACGTGAACAATTGCATTTACCTCACGGATATTGGCCAAAAACTGATTTCCAAGTCCTTCACCTTTGCTCGCGCCTTTAATCAGACCTGCAATGTCTACGATGTCAACCGTGGTAGGCACAATTCTTTGAGGGTTTATAATTTCTGCCAATTGGTCCAAACGAACATCCGGAACAGTAATAACTCCTACCTGGGGATCTTTAGTAGCAAAGGGATAATTGGCGGCAAGGGCACCGGCCTGAGTAAGGGCATTGAAAAGTGTTGATTTGCCAACGTTGGGCAAACCAACGATTCCGCATTGTAAAGCCATGTCTTTTGATTTGAATATTGATTTAGATAGTTTTCAAAAGCTGCATTTTTATAAATTTTGCTATATTTTTGAAAACACCTTTGTTTTTCGAGCTGCAAAAATATAATTATTTCTTTAAGTGTACTAAGAAAATTGTAAGTTATAAGGAAAGTTTTTGATCGTTGGCCGTAAATATTAGGTCAATCTGAATTCTAAATCTTTCAAAATAGTAATTTTGCATTTTAAATTTCAGTAATTATGTGGTCAATAGATAATATAAATGCCTTGGCTCCGGATCCGGAAACCGCCAATCGGGGCAAAAAACTGGCTTCTTTGTCCAAATGGCAGTCTGTCGGCAGTTTTGAAGCTGCACTTTGGGGAGAATGTAAAGGCAGTGGTGCAGAACCTTATTTTGTAATAATAGACATGGAGGGACCAGCCTATAACTGCAGTTGTCCGGTAAGGCAAATACCCTGCAAACATGCAATGGGCTTATTTTATCTGTTTGCAGATAAAGCAGTTGCTGAAGATCCAAAATTACCGGCTAAGGTGGAGGAGTGGATGACAAAAAGGTCATTAAAAAAAGAGAAAATTTCAGCGCCTCAGGTTGAACTAATTGTCAATGCTGAAGAAAAGCAAAAGGCCAAAGAGAAAAGAGTTCAGGAAAGAACCGAATTGATGTCCTCAGGTATAGAAGAATTAGACCTTTGGTTAAAGGATTTGGTTCGGCAGGGTTTGGCCAATGTAGGATTTGCAAACTTAAAATTTTGGGAAAATGCCGCTGCGAAATATAAAGATGCCAAACTCAGTAAAGTTGCTTACAGTATTCGTGAACTTGGAGAAAATTCAGGGAAAAGTGTAGATAGTTCTCAGGAAACAGCCATGGGAATAGGGGAATTGTCATTATTGGTCAGTGCATTTAGAAATCTTCCCCATTTGGACGAAGATATGCAGGAAGAAATTTTTAATACGATCGGACGAATTGTCAAGAAGTCAGATGTTTTGGAACGGGGTGCAAATGTAAAAGACAAATGGCAGGTTTTGGCGGAAAATGAAACCTTCAGTCTTGATTATATTCAGGAAAGAAGAGTTTGGCTGCTGGGCATTGAGAGCAAAAAAACGGCAATGATTCAGGATTTTCTTTTCCCGGGCGCCAATTCCTACGAACAGCAGTTTTTGGTAGGATCCCTATTGGATGCCGAATTAGCCTTTTATCCCGCGGCATTCCAACAACGCGCTATTATTAAATACAGCAGTTTGTCCGAACTTCAGGGTGCTGAATTTGTCGCTGAATTTGTCGACTTCAATGAACTTATGACAGCTTATGCCAATATGCTAAAAATAAATCCCTGGCTGCGTTTAACCGTAGTTTCTATTGCTGATCTGATACCTTTTAAAGATACAAAGGGGAACTGGTTTGTTATGGATCGTACAAAACAAATTTTGAAGCTTAACAATCCATTGCAAGACAGTTTGATGAAAATTCTGTCTATGAGCGGAGGTCATCCGATTGCGATGATTGGAGAATATAATGGATCGGGACTGGACGTTTTGACCGTTTTTTGTGGTGGAAGATTTACCGCTATTTAAACAAACTTTGAATTGAATCAAATTCAGTTCGCCAACTTTAGTATTAAAATTTCGAAAATTAGCCTTTTAATGCATATCTTTGAGGGCAAAATTGTTTAAAAAATACATGAAAACAAAAAAAATAAACAAGGACAAAGTGAACGTCATTACGTTGGGCTGTTCCAAAAACATGGTGGATTCTGAAATCCTTATGCATCAGCTCAAGGTCAATGATTTTGAAGTGCTGCATGACAGCGAGGAAGATGCCAATATTTTGATTATCAATACCTGCGGATTTATTGATCGCGCAAAAGAAGAATCCATTAACACTATATTGCTGTATGCAGAACAGCGTGCTGAGGGAAATATAGATAAACTCTATGTTACAGGCTGTCTTTCTGAACGTTATAAAGTCGATCTGGAAAGAGAAATTCCTGAAGTAGATGCCTATTTCGGCACGATGGAATTACCTGCATTGATGCACAAGCTCGAAGCAGATTACAAACAGGAACTGATAGGAGAACGGGTTCTGCTTACCCCTTCACATTATGCCTATTTGAAAATTTCTGAGGGCTGCAGCCGCACCTGTACCTTCTGTGCCATCCCGCTCATGCGCGGAAAGCATATTTCCAAAACTATTGAAGATTTGGTAAAAGAGACCAAAGGTCTGGCCAAAAATGGTGTAAAAGAAATTATGCTGATCGCTCAGGAACTGACCTATTATGGTTTGGATATTTATAAAAAACGCGCACTTTCTGAACTTTTAACTGCATTGAACGCTGTAGAAGGTATAGAATGGATAAGACTTCATTATGCCTATCCTTCAAAATTTCCATTGGAAGTTTTGGACACTATAAACGAATTGCCAAAGGTTTGTAAATACCTGGATATGCCGCTTCAGCATATCAGCAATCCGGTACTGAAGGCTATGCGCCGACAAATTACAAAAGAAGAAACAAGAGAACTGATTGAAACAGCTAGAGAAAAAGTACCGGGAATTACCATCCGTACTACTTTTTTAGTCGGTTTTCCCGGAGAAACGGAAGCAGATTTTCAGGAACTGCTCGATTTTGTAGGAGAAATGCGTTTTGAACGTGTAGGTGTTTTTCAGTATTCACATGAAGAAAATACTGATGCTTACGCATTGACGGACGATATTCCGGCCAAAATAAAAGAGGAAAGGGCAAACAGACTGATGGATTTGCAGCGCGATATTTCAGCAGAACTCAATCAGGAAAAAATTGGTCTTGAAATGCGAATTCTGATCGACCGAAAAGAAAGCGGACATTTTATCGGCAGAAGTGAATTTGATTCACCCGAGGTTGACAATGAAGTACTTATTGAAGCTAAAGGCAATACTTATTTGAGAATCGGTGATTTTGCCAATGTAAGAATTATTGACTCTACCGAGTACGACCTTTTTGCTGAACCGATCAAATAGAAATAGATTTTGTTGTTCAGCAAATTTTTGTTAATTTCACCACGACAAGCATAATAATTTCGGAAAGAGATTGCCTGCAATACTTTCCTAATTCCTTTAAAAACTGATAAAGAATGGCTTGGTATAAAAGAAAACAGGAAGGTATTCAAACTACTACCAAAGATAAAAAAGAGGCTCCTGAAGGTATTTGGCATCAGTGTGCCAAGTGTCATCATAAAACAACTGTCAAAGATCTGAAAGAGAATCTTTATGTTTGCATCAGCTGCGGCAATCACGAGCGCTTGGGATCTCACACATATTTCGAAATTATTTTCGATCACGGAAAATACAAGGAATTGTTTGAAAATATTGCAGCAGTTGACTCGCTCAATTTTGTCGATCAGAAACCTTATGCAGAACGTCTGATAGATGCACGCAAAAAAACAGGACTCGTCGATGCAATTTCAGTTGCACATGGCAAAGTAAATAGAAATGACTTTGTTATTGCTGCTATGGATTTCGATTTTATCGGTGGTTCTATGGGGTCTGTAATGGGTGAAAAAATTGCCAAAGCAATCGATTACTGCATAGAACAGCATGTTCCTTTTATGATCATCTCCAAATCAGGTGGTGCGCGTATGATGGAATCGGCTTATTCCCTGATGCAGATGGCAAAAACCTCCGCCAAACTGACGCAGCTTGCTGAAGCAAAATTGCCTTACATTTCATTTATGACAGATCCTACAACAGGAGGTGTAACTGCATCTTTTGCTATGTTGGGCGATTTTAATATCTCAGAACCCGGCGCACTCATTGGCTTTGCCGGTCCGCGCATCGTTATGGAAACCATCAAAGTGAAGTCTCTTCCCGAAGGTTTTCAGCGTGCAGAATCGCTGTTGGAAAATGGTTTTCTTGACTTTATTGTAGAGCGTAAAAACCTAAAAGAAAAGCTTTCTGATATTTTAGTACTGTTCAAAAATATGCAGCCTGCTAAAGATTAATAAGGTTTAATAAACATATACAATGAGTCAGCTTTTATTTAAGTCTGGCTCATTTTCTGTTTTTAATCCCCAAAAAACCATTATGAAAAAGCTAAAATTAAGCCTGATACTGATTTTACCATTACTTTTTGTCTTTTCCTGTACTGAAAAAACAAAAAATGTTAAGGAAATTGACGCGTTGAATGTTACTGTAACAACGGATACTTTTCCGGAGGGCGCTTTTATAGTTGGTACAGGCAATTCAATGCTTTTTCTGAGTCCAACACCAGATAGTATGAATCTGGCTGTTGAACAGATTAAAACAGAATACGGTGAAGACGGACTGGCTGAAATAGGTTCTGACGAAGGCCTTTATATTTCAGAAGCCAAAGACTTTGGAGTTTTGAAAGGACTGAAATATTATACTACTAATTTAGAAAATATAGCTTTCAAAAAAGAAGACGGTTCTTTTTACGTTTTAAAAAATACAATCAGCGGTATAGGCGGCGACATTTATCTTTTCGATGGTAAAAAAGAACCAAAAAGGGTGGAACATACCGTTATGTTCAGCGATGGAAATGAAATGGAATCTTATTTCGGCAAGGAATTTGTAAAAAATACAGCTACTTCTATTTCTAAAATTCAAGGAAAATGGGCGCCGGAGTCTTTGCCCGATATGCATACAGAATCTTATAGAGGAGATAAGGTTACAATCATGCCGAATAAGCAATACAGCGTAAAACTAAAAGGAGATTATCTGATATATAGTCCAGTTAAAAATGCTGAGAAGGGCTTTAAAAGAAAAATAAAAAAATTGAATGATAATGAATTTTCTTTTTTTGAAGAAAATGGGGAAGAAATCACAAAATTGGTTAATTGATTTTTTGCCCGCGTAACCGTGTGTTGTAAAGTCGTACTATGTACCCGGTTACTTTAGTACAGGAAAATGC
>CAINVS010000265.1 GCA_903854205.1 uncultured Bacteroidota bacterium
AAAGTCCAAAATATTTGGCATAAATCTGAAATTACACTGAAAACTCAGCAAATTTTCAAGAAAATTGGAATTGACTACCTAATTTAGTGCAGAGTTAGGGCTTAAAACATAAGGTTGATAACTTCGCGATCTTTGCGGGTATCTTCTATCCTTTGCGGTTAAAATTTAGTTTAGGTTAAAACCGGCAGCAACAGTAGTTTTTACTTCGGAAGACTAAAGTCTTTCCATCGCTTATTTATTGTTTTTCTTATTTGCTTCACTAATCTTGAAATCTTAAAAATAAAACTTAAAACATCGGCTGCATCACTTTGCGTACTTTGCGCAATTACTTTGTTTCTTTGCGGTAAAAGTTTCACATCCGCACAACTTGTCCCGACCCAAGACGGGATCATCATCCCGAGTAATCGGGACACATTATCAAATCATTATGTCTCTTTTGTCCAAATCATTTCAGATCAATAAACTGCTATTCCTGGCATTTGTCCTGTTTGTATGCGGGCAGGTATTTTTTACTTATAAAGGTGTAGAAACATTTCCTTTTTGGAATTACGGCATGTATTCCGCCAAATTGGCAAAGCATGTAAAACTGGAAACATACAACTTATACATAAACGGCAAAAAACTCGATCTAAACAGCATTCCAAGATCAAAGAACTATATTTCCTATCGGCTGAAAAGCTATGATTACAATAGCGAAAAAGAAAAATTCGGGCTTTGGCTAAAAAAATATTTAAGCGGCATTTCAAGTGAAAGCATTGAAGAAATAACCTTAGAACATTGTAGCTACAGTGCCGATATGCCCTACACCCTGATTCAAAAAAATGAATACAGTCTTTATCAGTCAAGATAGCCGACAGGAAGCACAAACTTTCATGACACGCATTTTTGCCCTATTGCTATTTGCAATTTGGGTGGTCAGACTTTTTCAGCATTTGGGCCTTTCACAAATGGGTGCTCCCGAAGAGACTGAAGTTTACGCCGACAGGGTATTTTGGCTGCTCGATTATTTGGGAATTATCCAAGCAGTTTTGCATTTTCCTCCGCTTTCATTGGGTATTGACCTGCTTTTGCTGCTTTTGCCGCTGGCAATGCTCCGATACCCCCTATTGCCGATCCTGGCTTGGGCCTATCTGCCCACAATTTCGCTATACATGATTGCTTACAATGCTGCTGCTACGCATTATGAGCATACTTTAGTGGGCGTTATTGCCATTTCGTTTTTATTATGTTTCAAAGAGGGGGCTATATTCTCGATCGTACTGCAGGCAATCAGGTACTATGCCAGTTTCATCATGGCTTCCGCTGCGCTTTGGAAGATTTTCCGTGGCTCACTTTGGAATGAAGGACAAATGGAGGCAATTCTAAAATTGCAGCATTCTGATTTACTCATCTATTCTGAGCCGGGTTTATACAGTCAGTGGATTCATTTTCTCATTGCCAATCCGACATTTGCTACCCTCCTTTGGTGTGTAGCTACTTTGGTGGAATTGGTTTTTATCGTCGGATTTTTCACGAAAAAAATCGATACGGGATTATTTCTAGCCTTTTGGCTCTTTATTTTGGCCGATTTTTTTGTGATGGGCCTTCATTTTTGGGAATTGGGAATTTTGTCTGTCCTTTTCCTGCGCAGATGGACAAAGTTCTTTGATTAATTCTATTTAAATAAGCAAAGAACTAGCATTGTAAGCATTAAAACAATGACTTTAAATTTGTTACAAATATAAAACAATTTACACAAAAAATTATTTCCCTGCAAAATACATAATCCCACCCGTAAACGGCGACCAAATTGCAGTTTTTATCTTGCCTTTTTTTAAAATATTGCCTGTCCAGACATTGCAGGTGCGGAAACAGTTGTAACTGCCTTTCGCTTCAAAGAAGCGGTCATTTCTGCCGTAATCAAAACCGTAAATCCGCTCGGGAAGGTCTTCCTTCCCGCTACGAAAGCTTTTCTTTATTTCAGCTTCCATATCCTTTATCTGACCTGAACAAAAGTCAAATCCTACCCAGGATGGATGTGCATTGCTGTAAAAACTGACATGCATCACAGCAGGAGAATTAAGAAAAAGAGCCTTCAATACCGTACTGTATTTCAAATCCTCCCAACTTGGCGTTTCCAGATAAAATCCGCGGTCGCCCCAGCCGAAAGCTGCATATTTTGCGCCTTCCAAAGGATTCAGACTGTTTATAAAATTACTGTCAAGTTCTGAAATTGGCAGAATGAGATCTACATGAACCTCATTACTGCTCAAAAAAGCCCTTGTTTTTACTTCACAGCTTACTTTTGGGGGATTGGTGCCGATGAAAGAAAGGATGTATGCCGTTAAAAAATACAGGGCTATAAGCCCAATAAGGCCCAGTAGGCTGAAGCCTAAATAACGGATTATTTTTAGAATCCTTTTTTTGTTCATTGGTCTCGAAGATAAAAATATATAATTCGTTTACCTACACGCGCGTGCGCTGCGCACAGATTTGACAACTTTATAAAAGTTGTCAAATCTTGCGGACCTGCGCGCGAAAAATAACAAATTCATTAAACAGCATCGCCCAAAGCGGTTATTGCCTTTTCCTTCAAATCGTCGAAAAGCAGACTGTCTAAATTTGAAAACTGGTCCCGGCCATAGCTTTTTTCAAATTTACCATGCGACAGATAATGAATTTCATCGCAGACCTCGAGCAAAGGTGCGAGGATATGCGAAGAGATCAGGACTGTTTTGCCTTTTTGTTTCAGAATATCAAGGGTCACTTCCAAAACCTTGTTTGTTTCCAAATCAAGGCCGTTAAAGGGTTCGTCCAAAATAAAAACGGATTTATCCTGTTTAAGTATTGCTAGAAGTGCCAGTTTTTTCTTCATCCCGGTAGAATAATACTCAACCAGGTCATCCAGCGGCAGCTGAAAAAACTGCTGAAAAGCATCCAGATCAAAATTGCTGTTGCTTTTGGGAAACATCTTCAAATATTCTGCTCCGGTTATCCGGGAATAAAAAAAATTATGCGTCTCCAAAAATCCCAACAGTTTAGGATTCCAAGGGTTTCCATCCCATTCAATACTGCCCCCTGTCGGTTTTTCAATACCTGCCAGCACATTGAAAAAAGTGCTTTTTCCGGCACCGTTATGACCAACGATGCCATGAATTTTTCCTGCCTCCCAATTAGCGGAAAGTCCATTCAATACAGGAAATTTACCGAATGTTATACTAAGCTCTGAAATTTTTAACATAACTATTATTGAATCGTGAAACAACTCTCCTAATAACGAACTTTAGCGTCCCGGCTTTGAAACGATAAAAAGCGCAAAAAAATGAACCCGAAGGCTATACGCAGTGATTTCAAAAAGTGTTGATTTATTAGTGTCAACCACTTAATTGTACTCCTCGCAAATTTAATCAATTGTCTGAGTTTTGCGCCTCAAAGATCCCTAAAATATAAACCAAAAATTGTGTCAATTCATTAATCTCACCCACTTAGAATGTACATTAACAACTTATTTCCAAAAAAATCCGACGAAATAAAGCATCTGCAATTCTTATATTTGTTAAAATTCACATTTAAACATAAAATATTTCTGCTCACAAAGGAATAAACAAAGGAAAGTCTGTACATTAGCATATTCACAAAAAAAAAGGGGAATTTTATGCAACAATTTTACATGGTTGAGTTCGACCTGCCATCAATGATGGCACCCGAATTTTTAGCAAGAATACCTGAACAGCGCAATCGCATTGATGAGCTGATGGCGGAGGGACAGATTCGCTCCTATTCACTTTCAACAAACCGTTCAAAGCTTTGGATGATCGTCATTGCAGATTCAGAATTTGAAGTCATGCAACTCATTGGCGAATTACCTTTGAGCGACTTTATGATACCAAGTATCAATCCGCTGATGTTCCATCACTCTATGGAATCTCTGATGGCAATTTCTTTAAACTAAGTTTAGACTTAACCATAAACTAACAAAAGACTTTAAAACTTAACCAAGCTTTAAAGTCTTTTGTATTTATTTTCACCACTTTGAAAGCTATTTAGAGACTGCAGGCGACGGAGTATTTATATAAACAATATCCTTTTCCTGACAATCATCCATAAATTTCAAACTTGCTTTTACTGAAATTGCCAAATCAGATGGTTCCGGATCTGACAGCTCCGAAGGATGAACATAAGTAAATGCTCCATAAGGACTCACAACAACCCAACCGCCAAAATAGGCTACTGAAATAATATCTTCCACATATGCATAAACGGTGAGCCGCTGTGATTCTATCTCATCCAACAACGTTTCTGCGAATAATTTCAAATCGCTTTGTTTGGCTGCCAAAGAGACTTCCAACACTAAAAAGGTCCCATTTGACAATAAAATCCAATAGGGATTCTCTTTGGGAATAACACTTTTAACTATCGATTTCAACAGACTGTCGTTGATATTATTCATAAGGTAGTTCTCTAAAGTTTTATAATGTATATTCGGGAGGGCATTTTTGAATAAGTAAATTTACAGCTTTTATGGGTTATTTACAAGACTGTCATTGAGCAGTAACTGAACCAAAACGACTTGCTATCCGTTTATTAAATTAGTATTAAGTAAAATTTGAAATCTATGTTTCTTCTTTATTCAAACAAATTTTGCAAAAAAATGGCTTTGTGATAAACATCATTGGCAGGACCTATATTAAGATCGATCTTTGTTTTATCAAAAGTAAAAGAACAGTAAAAAGTGGTTTAAAAATAACAAAAGAAAAAAAATTACACTTTGTGACTTTTATCACTGCAACTGATTCTAAACTGTTCTACCTTTGTGCTAACAAATCAAAAACAAAATTAAAAACAAACAAAAAACAGATTTCCTTTATGAAAATCGAACAAATTTATACCGGCTGTCTTGCTCAGGGAGCATATTACATTGAATCTGAAGGCGAAGTAGCCATTATTGATCCCCTGCGTGAAACAGATCCTTATATAAAAATGGCCATGGATAATGACGCTGATATTAAATATATTTTAGAGACGCATTTTCATGCTGACTTTGTATCCGGTCATGTTGATTTGGCTTTAAAAACCGGAGCAACTATTATTTTCGGGCCAAACGCACAAACAGAATATGACATTCACAGTGCCAAAGACGGTGAGGAGCTGAAAGTCGGGAAACTGACCATAAAAGTATTGCATACACCAGGTCACACTTTGGAATCAACCTGTTTCCTCCTTCGTGACGAAAACGGTAAAGATGTAGCCATTTTCACAGGCGACACTCTTTTTATCGGTGATGTAGGCCGTCCGGATCTTGCTGTAAAATCCAGTACAACCATGGAAGATTTGGCAGGCATGCTTTACGATTCACTGCACAACAAAATTATGCCTTTGGCTAATGATGTTATTGTATATCCGGCTCACGGTGCCGGTTCTGCCTGCGGTAAAAACCTCAGCTCTGAAACCTTCGCAACTTTGGGCAACCAAAAAGAATTCAACTACGCCCTGCAGCCGATGAGCAAAGCAGAATTTGTCGAGAAAGTTACCGAGGGGCTCACAACACCGCCACAGTACTTCCCCGAGAATGTTATGCTCAACAAAAAAGGTTATACTTCAATAGACAACGTATTGGAAAATGGTATGACTGCACTCAGTCCCGATGAATTTGAAAAAATCAAAGCTACTGGAGTACTGGTACTAGACGTGCGGGAAGCACAAAGTTTCAACAAAGCATTTATTCACGGTTCGCTCAATATTGGCCTTCGTGGCAGCTTTGCTCCTTGGGTGGGCGAATTGGTAAGCAATACACAACGCCCGCTGTTGCTGATTGTAGAAGATGGCGATGAGCGTGAAGCGATTATACGTTTGGCCCGTGTCGGATATGACAACGTTCAGGGTATTTTGAAAGGCGGCATTGCAGCTTGGAAAAACTCGGGCAGAGCCGTTGACAGCATTACATCTATCTCCGCAGAAGAATTTGCAAAAATCACAGCTGCTTCCAAAGTAAATGTTTTGGATGTGCGCAATGTGGGCGAACATCTTTCTGAACACGTTGTGGGCGCAGTGAATCACCCGCTAGGCAAATTGACAAGTTCAATGGAGACCTTAGATTCAAATGGCACTTATTATATCCATTGTGCAGGCGGTTACCGTTCCATGGTTGCTTCTTCTTTACTTCGAGCCAATGGATTTAAAAACATCATTGAAATCGCAGGCGGATTCAAAGCCATCAAGGAAACTTCCGTTGAGAAAACAGAGTATATCTGTCCTTCTAAAATCAATGCATAGTTTTATTAAAATACGTAGCTGT
>CAINVS010000266.1 GCA_903854205.1 uncultured Bacteroidota bacterium
CGGTATAGACCAGTTGATAATTTAACCTATTTATTATATCTAAATCTGTACTGTTTACTTTATAATCTTCAGTATCGAGAAGTACAGCATCATAAACTGTTTCGGAGAAAGGCCTGTAATTATGGCTTTCTATAAAAGGCATATATATATTAACTTTTTTCTCATTGATTTGAAAATAATATTCCAATAAAGGTTTGTCGTAACGTGAAAAGCAGTAAACATTATTCAAAGAATCCGTTTTTTGCATTATCAGTTCTGCAATTTTTTTTGAATCTCTGTCCAGATTTGCACTCCAATTCATAAAATAATGATTTTCTGAAGTGTAGAAAGTAAATATAGCTATTGAAATTGATACAAAGTAAGGTATGATCCTGTTTTTAAATAATTTGGTGAGGATTGCAGCAGCAATAATGAAAAAAAATAACTGAACATAGCTCCAGACTCTAAAGGGTACTTCAATTGAGGTTATCATAAATAATAAAAAAGGCGCGATCCAATTTATCAATGATATATACAAAAGCTTTTGTTTTTTGATTTCAGTTTTAAATAGAATAAATATTGAAGCAAAAAACAAAATTGTAAAGGTTGGAATCAACCAAAATAGGGCTGCTCCATTTCCCAAAATCAGCCAATCTGCAAGTCTGTTCAAATAAAGCCAAAAATTACCTCGGGAATCGATGAAAGCTACATCGGCAGCACTGCTTAAGACAGTGATTCCTCCTCCTAAGATCATCGGAAGATACAATATTGTTACTATGATAAAAGCAGTTAGATTTGCAACAATAAAGGGTTTAAAAACAACCTTGTTTTTAGGCAGAGAAATAAACAGTAACGGAATATTCAGCGCACATATATATATAAAAGCAAAGCTTGAGTAAAGCCCTAAAACAGTACAGAATACATATAGTCTTAAAAATATTCCCCTATGCTTTTCATTTCCAAAAAGAAGACCGTACCATGCAACCATGCTTAGTATTACAAAAAAAAGCATAAGTCCGTAACCTCTTCCCAGAATGGAGAAAAAATAAAAGGAACCACTTAAAGCCGACATTATCAGAGCAATAAAAGCTGTATAATTTCCAAAAACTCTTTTTACAAATAAGAAGAAAACTAACAAAGCTGCTAATCCTGAAATAAATGCAGGAAGCCTGACAGCTAATTTTGGTGGAAAGGAAAGACAATCAAAAGCGGCAGAAAATATGGTATATAATACATGATTATTATTTGGACTCAGCATCGAAATCAATATGCCTTTTGAGCTGAAATGAAGATAAGTCCAGGCCTCATCATATTGCAATTCATAATTGTGTATATGAAATATGGCTCTGCTTATAAACAATAAAAACACTCCTAACAAGAGCAATTTTTCTGAAAGTGTTAATGTTTCAAATATTTTAAGAATTTCATGCCGATAAAACATAAAATCTGTTTTCAGAATATTTGCAGCAGTCTTTGCTTTGTTAAAAAACTTGTATAGAAAAACAATATAGCCACATAAACAAAAAATCGAGAGTATTCGGATGGATAAAAAAACCTGTTGGGTCATTATTTTCGTTTGAAAATATGTTTTCCAATCTGTTTTGTCGGCCAGTTTAAGAAAAAAATGGCTAAGTTGATTATAATCAAAGGTCCATAATAAGATCAAAACTGATATAAAACCAATCAGAGCTAAAGCCATGATCAGCTTTAAGGTGATTGACAGAATTTCAGTTTTTGATACATTCATCAGAATAGGTTCTAAAGTAATTTATTCTTATTGTTATCAACTTTTTTCCATTTTTCGATTTCTTCCAAACTCATTTCATTTTCTTCGATTCTGATTTTCAGTTTTTCGCGATCTTCAATAGAAACTGTAGGAATTTTAGAAACAATCTGTTCCAAAGCTTTGATACGTTCTCTTTGGAGATCATTTTCATTCAGCAGATTGCCCAATTGACGTTTCATTTCTTTTAAGGCACCAATATCGCCGCCTTCTAATTCCAATCTTTTCATTTTCAACTTATAGCTTGTAAAAATAGCTGTCAATGGAATTGAAAAAACCATAATTATTACAATAATTGCTACCATGTTGAAATAAATTTTATTAACTTATTTTATTGAAAGTCTGTTTATTTTGCAAAGTTAGTATATATTTTTTCAGACTTATATTTTCTTCTTTTTCTAACTTGGGATCCTCGTCTATAATTCTTTGTGCAATTTGACGCGCTGCCTGCAGTATATTTGTATCTTTTATAATATCGGCAATCTGTAGTCCAATGATTCCTGACTGTTGCGTACCGTCAATATTACCGGGACCCCGAAGTTTTAAGTCAGCCTCAGAAATTTTAAAGCCATCGGTAGTTTCACACATAGTCTGCATTCTGAAACGGCCTTCTTCTGAAAGTTTAAAACCGGTCATTAGAATACAATATGCGTCTCCACCACCACGCCCTACACGTCCTCTTAGCTGATGCAACTGTGCAAGTCCGAAACGCTCTGCATTTTCAATAATCATAATTGTTGCGTTTGGAACATTAACACCCACTTCTATAACTGTTGTAGCCATCATAATCTGAGTTTCCCCTCTTATAAAACGCTGCATTTCATATTCCTTATCATCCGGTTTTTGTTTTCCGTGTACTACGCTGATTTGGAAATCCGGTTTTGGAAATTCGTGAGAAATAATATCATAGCCCTGCATCAGGTCTTTTATTTCAGCCATCATTTCGCTTTCTGATTCTTCAATAAGCGGATAGACAATATAAACCTGGTGTCCTTTAGCAATTTCCTCTTTCATCCGACCGAAGGTCCAAAGCCTTTGACTTTCATATTTATGAAAGGTTTTTATGGGTAATCGGCCCGGAGGCATTTCATCAATTACAGAAACATCGAGGTCTCCATAAACAGTCATTGCCAGCGTTCTTGGTATTGGTGTTGCGGTCATGACCAATATATGCGGAGGACAAAGATCTGTTTTTCTCCACATTTTAGCTCTTTGCATCACACCAAATCGATGCTGTTCGTCAATTATGGTTACACCAAGTTTTTTAAAAACTACAGAATCTTCAATGAGTGCATGAGTTCCGATAACAATATTTATTATTCCTTCTTCAAGTTGTTTAAGAATTGCTTTTCTCTTTGCTCCTTTAACATTGCCTGTCAGTAATTCCATTGTAATACCAAGTCCTTCACCCATTTCCTGGAGGGACTTAAAATGCTGCTGAGCCAGAATCTCTGTTGGTGCCATCAATGAGGCCTGATAGCCATTATCTAAAGCCATAAGCATTGTCATAAATGCAACAACAGTTTTACCGCTTCCTACATCACCCTGTAAGAGACGGTTCATTTGCATACCATTTCCAAGGTCTTTTCTTATCTCTTTGATTACTCGTTTTTGGGCATTTGTCAGACCGAATTTAAGATTATTATTATAAAAATTATTAAAAAAGTCTCCAATGCTTGCAAAGACAAAACCTCTGTAGGCTAATTTTCGGTTTGCTTTTAATTGTAACATTTTCAATTGAAGAAAAAACAATTCTTCAAATTTCAAACGATTTCTTGCAGCTTTAAGCTGTTCCTGATTTTGAGGAAAGTGGATAAAACGCAAAGTTTCATTTCTTGAGAAAAACTTAAATTCATCCAATATATATTTGGGCAAATTATCTTCAATTACTGTTTTAGATTCTTCAATTTTAAGCAATACAGATTTTATAATTTTACCGATGTCTTTTGATTTAAGATTTTTGGCATTCAGTTTTTCTGTGGTAGAATAAACAGGTTCCAAAACAGCCTGAAGTTCTGTGTTTAAACTGCTTATTAATTCTATTTCCGGATGTACAATATTTGCTTTACCGTTAAAGACAGTCGGTTTTCCAAAAATGATGTATTCTGCCCCTGTTGGCAGATTTTGAATCCAGTTTAGGCCTTTAAACCAAACCAATTCCATAACTCCACTTTCATCTCTAAAAGTCCCAACAAGGCGTTTTTTGTGACCTTCACCATGAGATTCGATCCGTCGGAGAATACCACGTATTTGGACATAATCAGAATCATCCTGGATTTCGGATATTTTATGGAATTTGGTTCTGTCTATATATCTAAATGGATAATAAGAAAGCAGTTGTCCATAGGTAAATATACTCAATTCTTTCTTGAGTATATCTGCTTTGATAGGACCAACTCCTTTTAGATAATCGATTGATGTATCGAGCATTGTAAGTTTTTTAATCAGATAACAAGCACAAAATAACACTATTTACTTGATCATTGCAAGCTTCATCACCAAATAATTGACAAATAATACTAATAAAAAAAGCCCGACTCGTTAGAATCGGGCTTTAAAAATTAGGTAGGCGGCGACCTACTCTCCCACTTGCGTAGTACCATCGGCGCTGAAGGGCTTAACTTCTCTGTTCGGAATGGGAAGAGGTGTGTCCCCCTCGCTATGACCGCCATTAAATCTTTGGGCTGTTGCTGATGCTTCAG
>CAINVS010000267.1 GCA_903854205.1 uncultured Bacteroidota bacterium
ACAAAAATTTAAGATTAATATTTTGATAAAATATATTTATGCGGAATAATATAAAACTGCTTCGGCGCCATAGAAAAAAGGCCTAATATCCGATATGTTGGATATTAGGCCTTTATTAATATTGGGACTTGATCATCTACAAAACCCCCTTCAATTCCAAATTCGACAGATGCATAATCAGGCAATATTTTTCGCCATTTGTTCTGCCTTCCAGAAATGCGCGGTAAGCCTTACCGCCATCCTGAAAAACCAAGGGTTCCAAGCCCTTTGCACCGGCACCAACGAGCATAAGGGAATTGCTTGCTTCCAACTCTTTTGCGATATTGAAAAGAAAGTCGAAAGTAAGTCCATTGCTATGGCTGAGCTGATATTTTTTGCCCAGTACAAATTTTTGTATCAGATCCTTTTTTGGAAAAAGTTTTCCCGATAAACGGACCGGAGTTTCCAACAGTACATTCGAAGCGCTTTCTTTTACAGGTCTTTCTTCCACCAAGGTGCCATCGGGTTTAAAAACCTTCTCGACCCGGCTCAATTTAAAAACCGGTTTCAGGTTTTTATCCAAATAGAGCTTAGTACTGCTTTCAATAAATTTTCCGCAGAGATAGAGGTCAATTTCCGGATCTTCTTTCAGAATTGCATCTGCAATTTTTTCAGCATCCCCAAAACGTTTCATTAGGCCCTCAAAGGCAGTATTTGCAGGTGCTTTCAGTACCCGAAGCGTGCGGATGGCCTTACCTTCTTTAGTCACGGTTTTAACAGATGGTTTTTTCACAAAACCGGCAAAGGTAATCTCTGTATTTCTGCCTTTCTGATCGGCAAGATTTATTCTTCTTGACATATCTATTTAATTTGAGGATTTGAGAATTTGAGAATTTGAGGATGGGTTAAGATTGTATTTGATAATAGGCACTATGTTACTAATTTGAATGTAATTTATTAAATAGAATTTAGTATTTATCGTGAAACGGATTTCCGAAAGTACCCTCTACTTTCTACTCAATACCCTCTACTCAATACCCTCTACTCAGTACAAAAGTACTAGAACATACTAAAATCAATATCCTCTTCTTCAGCGCTTTCTTCTTCATTTTCCTCAATCGGAATAATGGTTTTATTGTCCAAAAATTCAAATTTAAGCGCTGTTCCGGTCAGTGCAAAGATTTCTTTACCGTTGCTGATGATATAAGCATCGGCTGCTTCATAATCGGCTCTGTAATTATACACAAAAGAATAGGCCTTGTCTGTTTTTAATTTTGACAATGCGATATCGCGATCAGCATCATTTTCAAAGGAAAGCTGATAAGCAAGTTCTACCTGCAGGTCCAATACCTTTTCCAAATCATCTTCTTTGAGCTGCGATTCGATGTCAAAGACAGAGGGAATCAGTTCCGGTTCGCTGCCGTCAATTTTCACAGTCTTTATTTCACTTTTTTCAACTTCATGCAGCTGCTCATCCACTTTTTTGATGGCAGTGGCACCGCTCAGTACAAAAGTACTGCCGTCGTTCAGCACAGAGCCCATGCTGCACTCATCGCCATTGATATCGTAAGTGTGCTCCTCTACATATCCGTAGATCTTATCGCGATCGATTTTATTGATGCCGGCCCTAAAAATGGAACCGCCTATGTTGAATGCTGCCTGTCTAGCCATTATAGTTGAAAGATTAAAGTTGAATGATAAAAGACCTGATCTGAATTCTGAAGATCTAAAAAATAGCGAAGAAAAGACTTCGCTTCTCGGAGCTCGGTTCAGTCTTGCGTAGCAGGTACCCTGAGAGTCGCAGGTTTTAACCTGCGTTTGACAAGATAAAGTAAGATGAAATATTTTTAAGAGAATAGGTTGATTTTATCAACTGATAATTTTCAAATTTGAAGATAATTCTCAAATCCTCAAATTTTCAAATCCTCAAATTATTTAGGCTTTTTCCCAGCCCTTTTTAATATTCTCTGCAATCAGCAGTTCCATTTTTTCCTCTCCCTCTTTTTGATTGTCAAAAATAAAAATGTCCTGATCCAAGGGTGTTTTTCTGCCTGCACTGTAATCGGTATAAACCAAAGCAAATGCAGGGAAATGTCCGCTTTTTTCCTTGTTGGTTTTCAGCAGGACAAATTTGCGCACAGCCGTACCGCCTTTGCCCGATTTGTAATAAGCCTCTCTTTTGATAATTTGAGAAAGCACGTGTTCAGATGCTTCCGCCTTTTTTTCAAGCGGCAGCATGATATTTTCGAACTGTCGCAATCCGCAATCCTGAACAGTCGGCTTTTTATCTTCCCGCTCACATTTTATAACGCCGGCGAAGAAGTTCAGCCCCGGTTTGGGGCCCATTATATCAAAACCTTTGCCTTCCTCATATTTCAGTTCCATTTTCAGGACGGCGTCATTTTTTGCCTCATTGATGACATCCAAACAGCTCAGTTCCAAAACAATTTCGGGACGAACCATTTGATAGGCAGTTTTTGCCCGCGAAACCTCAGTATATTCTGATGGAACAGCCATCGGTTCCAATCGCTTAAGCCATTGCAGTTTTTGCGATTCGCTCAGTCCCGAACCGCAGACTCCGATGAGCTGATATTCATTTTCACCGGTACAGTAGGCGAGGAGAAAATCGCGGAAAATACCGTCAATATTCAGGGCGTAACCTACCACAACCAGATCGAGCGTTAGAATAGGCTTAATTTTGTAAATCATATTGAGGGAGGAGCGCACTACGATACCCTCTTCCTCCTTTGTAACCTGTTCAAAAAACTGGACCAGATCCTTTCTGCTTTCAAAAAGTTGCTGTTCAACCGGGAAAATGACTTCTTTTCCCAGAAGTTTTTCTATCAGTTCCTGTTTTTCCTTCAGCGGCATATCTATCAGTTCGCCCTTGTAGCTGTAGATGTCAAAAACGGCAAAACGGATGTCAAATTTTTCGGGTTTAGCCACAGCCGAACTTACATCGCTGTGCGAGCCTGATTTTCCGTCTTTGAAGACACAGATTTCTCCGGCCAGTACCATGTCTTCCTTCAGCAACTCAGCGGCTTTCAGGATGGCAGGAATTTTCCTTTCGGTTCCGTCGGTCCCGGTGAGTGTTGCCTTTCCTTTTTCGATGTTCAAGATGCCCAAGTGTCCATCATACTTAATGGATGCCAGATAATAATCGGCCTCGACAATACTTTGCCCGATGAGGCTTGGATCTGTTGAAATAAATCGGGAAGTGACTTTTCTTTTGTATTCCTGTACAGAAATCATATAATTAGATTATTTGATGTGCTTTTATGTCTAGTGTAAAATAACTGAAACCGCTCGTCCTAGAATGGAAGTTCTTCCATCTCAATTTTAATTTTTGAACCCATCTTATTTAGCTTCTCCTGAAAACGATCGAAATCTTTTTCTTTGTTTTCGTATGAAATTTCAATATACTCTAAATGAGGCAATTCAACTAAAAAATTTAAATCAACATCTGTCAAATATTTAATACAGAGTGTTTTTAGTTTTTTTAGTCTCGATAAATCTTTTCCAATTTCCCATGAACTGTGGTCATAGTGAAACAATCTTAAATCAGTTAAATTCTCTAGATTAGACAGATTCTTTCTTATAAATTCTTTATATGGTTCTTTTGCACTATGATTGATTACTAACTTTTCAAGTGTTTCGGGTAATTGATCTACCCCGTTCAATCTTTCAATAGTTGACTCTTCATTCCGATGACTATATTTTAAATTATATAAATTCAAATGAAGATTTTTTAAATGTAATTCTTTGAGCAAAAATCCTTGAAAACAGGATCTAATTTGTAATTCCTCGAGCGAACTAAGGTATTTTAAGTTGTCGGGGAAATAAATATATTCAGCCTGAGAATAAACATTAATACTCTTCAATTTTTTACAAAAAGCGATATCATGACTTATTTTCAGTTCTTTTTCAGATGATGCATTATATTTCTCGATCGATTCCATGTTACTAATTTCCGCCCCTAATATTGTATCGCTTCTTAGGTGAATTGTAACTTCTCTGCATTTATCAAACAATTCAAATCCAAATGGCAAACGATCTCCACCGTAAAAATCGATTGAGAACTTTTTAACCAATTCAGATAGGGCATACCACTCGGCAGGCAGATATTTTTGTTTATAATTGGAAATACCGAAATATCCTTCAGATATAAACATCAAAAATTCTGCATTGCCATAAAAAGGTTCGTCATTACTGTTATACTTCCGAGCAGATAGAACTGCTTTGTTGAAATCTACAAAAAACTTATCTTCCTTAGCCAATGCCTTTGATACTTCGAGTGCAATTTTACAGTTATCAATCTGCCCACTTCTGATAAGGTCATAAAATGCTTGTTTATCCACTTTTAAACTTATTTTTTGATTCCGCAGGCCCCATCACAACTAGGACAAAACTTGCCAAATTCGGCCGATTTAAGATTCATTCCCAAATTTCTAGCAGTTTCCAAATTAGAAATCATGCTATTTTTCTCCTTGGATTCATATCAAGTTTCTTGAAATGAATTTCTACATACAAATGAATAATTTTTGAAAGCACAATTTGTTTTTCTTCAACTTTACCAAGTACCAAGGCATCGAGTAGTTTCTGATCTGAAGTTGTCTTTATCTCTTGGTAAGAGAACTAATGTATTCTTCAAAGGCAGCTCTTACAGGAGTGCAAATCTGACATTTTACCACAAAGAAAACCTTTGGATTTTCAATCACCCAACGTGCATGATTTAAGGGGAATCCCTCAGCTTTGAGGCCATTCAAAACCGCATCTTTTAGAAAAACACTCATTGATATTTCTCTGACAGACTGTTGTCCTTTTCCCATTACAGTTAGGGCAATTTTGGTATCGAGCAGTACTGTGTCTTTTTTTGAACTACAGTGTAATATTAACTTTAATTTTGGACTTTTTCCAGCTGAATAATATTGTTTTGGCAGTGCATATCGATAAAAAAAGTTGACTGGGGTTGTTGAAACAAAACGCTCAACCAAACAGGGAAAAAATCCCTTTGGCGCAATTTTGGACTTATTATGTCATATTTTTCGGGCTTTGCTATAGCTGAGCTTACGTCACTGTGCGATCCTGATTTTCCGTCTTTGAAGACGCAGATTTCTCCAGCTAAAACCATGTCTTCCTTCAATAAGGCTGCAGCATTCAGGATGACTGGAATTTTTCGTTCCGTACCATCGGTTCCGGTGAGGATTGCATTTCCTTTTTCTATGTTCAGAATGCCCAAGTGTCCATCATACTTAATGGATGCCAGATAATAATCAGCCTCGACAATACTTTGCCCGATGAGGCTTGGATCTGTTGAAATAAATCGG
>CAINVS010000268.1 GCA_903854205.1 uncultured Bacteroidota bacterium
TATTTCAATTACAATGATTTTGCTATTATTACTTACAATTTCTTCTTATAATTGGTCATTGACAATTTTGGGTATTTTACTCTGCCATACCGCAATGTCTTCAGGAGACTTTGCACTACTCTGTTATTTTGAATTTCATAGCGATAAAGAAGTAGTAACATACGATAATGTTAAAGAAAAAGCCTCATACTTTTATGGTCGCAATATTGAACGAAAAACGACCGTACGAATATGAATGGCTTCTATACACATATTAAACCAAGCATCATGTTAAGATTTAAATTCATATTCCAATTCCAATTAGCTATTTTACTGTTAATACCTTCATTGTCAATCGGTCAAAATATAAATATTAAAGTTTTCAATAAAACAGGTTGCAATCTTGATTCAGTATTTTTTGGCCATTTTTATTTGGGAAAGATATGTAAGGATTCTACTGTTTTTCTTTCTGGTATTGACGAAATCACTATGCATGGAGATGTTCCGCTAAACCGACCATTTGGAATTATTGAAGGGAAAAAAAGACCTTTCAATTTGACACCATGTGGTACGAAATCAAAGAAAAAGAAAGAGGGTAAATATGCGTTCGATATTTTTATTAACGAGACAGGAAATGAATACTGGCTCTATTGGAAGAAGCATGAGTAGAATGATAACACAATTACGAAACCCAGATCAGATGATGCAAGCCGCTAACTGCACCTAAAAGAAATTGGCGGCATCCAGCTCCGCAGACAAATTTGTGATTAATGAGAAATCCTTCTCCGCAAAAAAATCTCGGTAAAAACCCGCCAACTTCTTGCAGCTGCAAAACGTTAGCTGCAACCTAGCCATTGAACGCCCGAATGTAACATACACGAATTAAGTATGAAATTAAAGTATTATATAACCCTATTCTGCATAACCCTTTCTGCTGCTGCTTTTTCACAAAATGTAAAATATTTAGTGAAGGTAAGCGAAAAGCCATTTCGGTGTGAAGTTTTAAAAGAAGGGGAACCTAAACCTCTGTTGGTAATTGATACAGGAATTACCCTGCAGCATTTTAGAAACAATACGATTAAAGCTAGGCAACCGTATTTTGTTTGGACAAAAGGTAAATCAGATAAAAAACACGTTGTTAGTAGAGCCATAGAAACGTTTAAATCAGATTCGCTTCATATTTTAGTTTTATTAAACGATAAGAATGATAGCTTATTTAAATTTCAATATAAATTAACGGGTAATAAACTTGATTTTAAAATCGCAGAAATTAATCCTCCCAAAGAAGATGACAAACATCATTCGCGTATTGGTGTGAATTTTTCTTCATTACCGGATGATAGCTATTTAGGCATGGGCATGCGCTTTAACCAAGTAAATCATAAAGGAAGCATTGTTACAACCTGGTGCAGAGAAGTGGGTTATGATTTGCCTTTGGTGTCGCAAAATGGTTCTTCTGAAGGGCAAGATATTACGTATTATCCAGTTCCCTTTTTTCTGAATTTAAAAGGCTACGGGTTTTTGCTCAACAGTTTTTATTTTAGTGAATTCGATTTCGCCAAAACAAATCCGGAAGCGCTAAAAATTACCAACTACAGCCATACGTTTGATGCTACATTATTTCTTTCAGAAAATCCACTTGAAATCATTGGCAATTATCAAAAAGCCACCGGTAATTATACAAAGCCTAAACCCTGGGTTTTTGGTATTTGGGGTGATGCGTCCAACGACTGGCAAACAAAAGAAATAGGACAAGTTGTGAATGAAAAAGTGTTGAAAATCTGCAGGGAAAATAAAATTCCTTTAAGCGCAATATGGGCTGAAGATTGGTATTGGAATAAAGACATTCTTCATTCATTGGAAGCATGGACATTAAACGAAAAACAGTATCCGGATTATAAAAAAATGATTGAAGAACAACTCAAGGCTGGGGTAAAACACATTTCTTACATAATACCGTACCTTCCAACAGCTATATTATTCAAAAAAAGCCCTCTGTATGAAGAAGCAAAAAAAATGGGCTATTTCACAAAGAATAAGAAGGGTGATCCTTATGTTTTTCAACTTGCAATTTGGCGCAATTCACAATTTGATTGGACAAACCCTGAAGCAACCAAATGGTTTTGTAATAAGATATTAAAAAAAATAGCAGACTCCGGAGCAGATGGCTTGATAAATGATTTTGGCGAATACACACCTTATAACTCGATTTCATATAACGGAGAATATGGTTTAACCATGCATAATAAATATCCTTTGTTATGGGCAAAAATTGTAAATAATTTCTGGAAGACCACTTACCCGGATAAAGATTTTGTGATTATTCCAAGAAGCGGATTTATTGGGCAGCAATCCAATGTCACTTTTCCTTTTACAGGCGATAGAAATGCTACTTATGATAACCTTTCAGGTTTGGGAGGACAAATCGTAGGGGTAACCAATTCAGGGATTTCGGCTCACCCAAGTACATCCATAGATGTAGGTGCTTATAATTGCTATAAATCACCGCCAATGGATAAACTCATGATGTTTCGTTGGATTGAAATGGGAGCGCTTGTTCCGGTTATGAGGTTGCACAGAGGCTTGCCATTATGCGATCACTGGCGATTTGATGAGGACAATGAAACATTGGAACAATGGAAAAAATATACCAAGCTTCACGCAAAATTATTTCCTTACATATACACATTGGCTCAACAAGCTGAGGATAAAGGCTTGCCAATGGTTC
Organism: uncultured Bacteroidota bacterium; assembly: GCA_903854205.1. Lineage (GTDB taxonomy): Bacteria > Bacteroidota > Bacteroidia > Chitinophagales > Saprospiraceae > Saprospira. The sequence goes on from CAINVS010000268.1 coordinate 2,708, forward strand.
GACATTTATCGTTGCATTATCCTAAAGATATAGAAGCATTAAAACAAGATTATCAATTTATGCTTGGTGACCGTATATTAAGTGCTCCGGTTATTACTGAAAAAGAAGGCGGTGCAAGAGACGACATCAATAAAGGCACAACATCATGGAAAGTATATTTGCCAACAGGTAATTGGTATAACTACTGGACGAATAAAAAATATGTCGGAAATGCCTCTTATGATGTACCTGCTAGTCCGGGATTTCTACCCATGTTTATTCAGGAAGGTAAAATCATTCCCACTTTCAATAAAGAAGTGGATACCTTTGTGGAAGGTGTGGAAGACCCAAATATCAAAGACTTCGAACATGTTAACGAATCTATTGAAATTTATTTTTATGGTTATGGTAAAGACACCCTGACCTTATGGGATGGAACTATCATCAACTGTTCAAGAGAGGCGGGGGAAACGGGTGCTTGTGAAGTGAAAAACGGTCATGGTAGAAATTATAATTGTGTTTTTATAGATTAATAGAAGTTGAAAATCAACATGGCTTTAAGAAACATTATTTTAAAAACACTCTTTTTCACAATTTTTCTCTTCAATTTTAATGCTGCATCTGCTCAGTATTACTTTGATAGTACGTATATTAAAAAGTATTACAATAATGCCGTATGGTCGTTCTATCAAAACTATAATAATCATTCATTGTATATTTCACAATCCTTTCACAAGGATACAACTGTAAATTCATTACTTAATCCAATTGCAGAAAGCTTAACCGATGTGGGTTTTATCTATTCAAATGAAAAACGGTTCTTTGTTTTTAATTTATATAGTGTACCTAATCAACCCTCCAAAAGAAAACCACAACCAAAGGCCTTTAATTTAATGATTGGTATTAACAATGACAATAAAGTGTCTGAGCTTGGTGTAAATTGGTTTACGGGTTATTATGAAAAAAATTCTGCGAATTTTGTCCCCAATTTTAATGACAGCACTCCCTATTACAGTTATGATAAATTAAAAACCACCAATGTTTTTTATAACTACATCAACTTCACAAATAAACGAAAGTTTTCCTATGGCGCTGTATACAGAGGAAGTGCTTTACAAAAAAAATCAGCCACCTCTTTTGTATATTATGCAAGTGCCAATTATAATGGAATGCATTCGGAGAGTGCATTTATTCCAAAGGAGATGAGAAATAATTATGATAAATTTGGCCAAATGAATAGGTTAAATAATGCCTATTTGTTAGTCGGTGTTGGATATTCAGCAACATTTGTAATAAATAAATTATTCTTTACAAACCTCACTTTGATGGGTGGACCTGGTTTGCAATTCCAAAACTATTCTTCTGTTAATTCTAACAAATCAATAAGTGCATTTAATACATTGCTGCAAGGAGATATAAGGTATTCGATAGGATTAAACTTCAAAAACTTCTACATTATTTCAAGCAGTATGATTTCGCTTAAGTCTTATAATATGAGTAAAATGGGCATCACAAGTGGCCATTTTATGAATCAATTTACGTTAGGATTAAGATTAAAAAGAAAAGGGAGCATATTTTAGTAAAAAAAATACGCTTTGAAGGCAACCAACATTTGAGATTCTAAGTGACGATTGGTTGAATTATATAAATGATGGATTAATAACTAATAAAAGTGCAATTGGCAGAACCCCAGACAATAAAAAAATGAAAATAAAATTATTGAAGGTATTATTTCTCTTTGTAACCATTTCGGCTTTTTCTCAGTCGAATGAGACCAAATATTTTCATAGAAGCAATGGTAATATTATAGATCCTAGTGGTAATTGTTTCATCATTCAAGCTACAAATGTCAGTTGTTGGCTTTACCAAGAGAATTACATTTTTGGGGGTGCCCAAAATGTACATAAAATTACAGCGGAAAATTTGAATGAAATTCTCGGTACGAATGCTTATGACAATTTCTCGAAACAGATGATGGAGCATTTCATAACTAAAGAAGATATACGCCTTATGAATAAAATGGGGTTTAATTCTGTAAGAGTTGGTTTTTCAGCGGAGTCATTTGACAGCGACTCTATAAAAAAAGTGCTATTTTCTACTTTAGATAATCTTTTGCCCACTTTTAAAGAAAACAATGTTGCCATTATACTTTCAATGATTCATGCAGCTAAGCCTCAAAATACTTTGTGGGTTTCAAACTATTCGAAAGGAGCAACAGTTTTGTGGGACTCTGAAGAAGCAAAGCTAAAGACAGCTGCTATATGGTCAGAAATAGCTCAACACTTCAAAGATGAACAAATCATATTGGGGTACGATATAATCAATGAACCAAACATCAATCGGAAACGAGAAAAGGAATTAATTGATTTATATCAAAAAATAACTATCTTTATAAGAAAATACGACCCGAATCATATGATTATTTATGAAGGGAATAGCTATGCGACAAAACTGGATGTTCTTTCAAAATATGATAGCCTTTTGGATTCTAATGCTTGTTATCAATTTCATTTTTACAGTTGGTTTGGGAATAAAATTGAGAAGCAATTACCAAAACACTTAGGAAGAGCAGAAACAACACAACGTCCAATATTCTGTGGAGAATTTGGGATCAACCGATTATCGGCAATTAAGCAGCAAGTTGATTTAATGAACAACGCAAGAGAGATGGATGGTTGGGCAATGTACACCTGGAAATCTATTGAACTTACAACTACAAAAGAAGAAAAGAAAAGACCACCCTATTATGGAAGATGGATTTTTATTCCATTTGAGGATTTACACATGTCGGTTCTACAGTTTCATATGGACAATGAAATGCGGGATGTAATGGACTGGTTAACGAACGTGAAAGACTCTAAAAAGCCGAGTGTCGAATCGACAGTAAATGTCATAGATAAAATTATTAATGCTGTAGAAGTGAAATATTGTAAAATTGATCAAATACATTTAGAAGCACTCGGACTTAAATTTGATTAAAGCCAATGGACGAAAGAAAGGCACGTTGTGGGCAAGAATTAAGCAGACTGTAATGATGTACTAACCATTACAGATACAAGAGCGGCTAACGACAATCAACATTTTCGATGTATTGTTCGTTTCGGTTGCTGCACTGTGGCATCATACGATGTCAATCTGAATGTAATCAATAGAGGTTGTAATTAGTATTATACGAATTGCATTTTTGGTATTAAATCAAACTTGTAACATACAAGTGCTGCTTGTGAAGAGTCGAGTATTTTTGCGTTTTATTATTCTTATCAACTTTAATGACTTGACTCTATGAAAAAAAAATACCTGTTTTTAGCTGTTTTCTTTGGTTTTGCATTTAGCTCAAACGCCATCTTTTCTTACAACAAACAGACTTATGGGCTAGTGGCCTTTTAGTTGCATTGCTATTGATGAAAACGGCAATGGGAATACAATGGTTACAGTAAATAGTGCAAAGCCTTTCACATATTGAAACGGCAACACTAAAATAGCCTGTAATTTTGATTGCTTTTGTAACCAAACGTCTTCTCTCTAGCGGATAATTCGAACAATCCCTATCACCTAAATAATTTTATAAACATGATTAGATATTTATTCTTCCATCGTAACCTCACGTACATTATCCTGTTCAGTATTGCCATGCTTTTTGCGGGCAGAGGTACCGTCAATGCTCAAGCGATTCCTTGCGGAAACGTAGTTTCTAGCCCTACCTTTCCGAACCCGGGTTGTGAACACAA
>CAINVS010000269.1 GCA_903854205.1 uncultured Bacteroidota bacterium
ACATTGAAACGGCATAATTAGAAATATAACAATACTTAAAACTTTCATGTTGCGATTCATGCTCCAGGCCCAATTTGCACCATACATCACAAACAGATATAAAAAGGGCAGAAAGGGCATCATATAATAATCATGATGAATATCAATCATATTGATTTCCAACATAAAATAGAGTATCACCATCAGAAATGCAGCAAATATGGACAAAGATTCTTTTTTCAGAAAATCTCTGCGTTTCAAAAAAACAATTAGTCCGCAAAGGATAAAAATTAAAGATACCGGATTTAATAACAACCTGGGGAACATCACCTTAGCATGATACTTCAGTATTCTGATAACATTGGACAAACTGTTGTTTTCATCGAAAATACCATGAAGAATACCATTGCCTTCCCAACCGGGCATCACCCAACGGTACCAGAAAAAGGCAGGAAACAACAATAAAATATAAAGCGCAGCATTCAAAACTAAAGTGAGATTGATTCTGAATTTTAAGTCCTTCCATTTTTGCAGAAAAAAAACAAAACTCACTGCGCCCAATACAATATAAGGCAGTTTTGACATTGTAGCCAGGGCCAGAAAAAAGGCTGCTGCCAAATGATAAACAGTTTTCTCTTTTTTATAATTTTTTATGGCAAAGTAGAGGTACCAAAAACCCGCACAAAGCGCCAGATTATCGGGTAAGGGATTGACGGTATAATAGAAGAAAACGGGGGAAAAGCTGAGACCCCATACTCCCAGTGCTGCAATGACCGGGTCTTTAAAAACAAGCAAAAGCAACAAAGCAAAAGCCGTGAGGGTTAAAAGTCCTATTATAAATATGGAAATTCTAGTTACCCGAATATCTTCTCCAAAAACATGCTGAAGCATAGCGATACTCCATTGCATGACAGGAAATTCATAGCGGTAGAGGTTATCTTTTCCCCCATTGAAATGCGCTACTCTGGTATTTAGGATATTTGGATCCTTTCTATGAAAATTACGGATATTCAGCTGTGTCTGACTCTGTCTCCATGTGAATGCCAGATATATCCTGTCTGAAAACATTCCAATGCATGATGAGGCTGAAGAGAAATGCCAGAAATAGAATTACTCCGGCCCATATCCATGATTTATTCGTTTCCATTATTCTTTATACTTATTTCAGATAGTTATTTACTGAAAAGCCTTTGGCTATCACCAAAGGCTTTATCAAATTCATTACTATTTACTGCGTTTCAATTCATCCATCGCCTTTCTAACATCTCTGTCTTTTTTGCTGAGGCAGAGATAATAGCCTTCGTCGCGGAAAAGCTGCTGACCAATCTGAGCCTTGATTCTCAAAGCCAATTCTTCTTTTGCCAATGGCCAAATAGCCTTATTTTCATCCAAGTCGCCTTTAGAAAGGGCATATTTATAAAAATCATTTACCATTTTTTCACTGACGGTATATCTGTCTGCAAAGGCAAGGGCAGTTTTGTAGCTGCCAAAAGATCCAATATTTTCGTCCATATAACGGTAAACAAAGGCCGGAACAAAAAGATTGAGCGTCAGAAAATAGTTGTTGTAAGTAATGGTATCGATAGGGACAAAAATATCAGGAATGATACCTCCACCGCCATAAACAATGCGTCCGCCAGTTGTTTTGTACACGGTAGAATCAGAAATTTTGATGCTGTCGCGATGAAAGAGTTCCCCCTTTGTATAGCGAATATCAAGGTCTTCGTCGTATTCATCAGATTCACCTTCTCGGTAAGGGCGCTGTATGAGTCTGCCCGAAGGGGTATAATAACGGGCAACAGTAAGGCGCAGTGCAGAGCTGTCGCTGAGATCGTACTGTTCCTGAACGAGCCCTTTTCCAAAGGAACGGCGACCAACAATTAGGCCGCGGTCATTATCCTGAATGGCTCCGGCCACAATTTCACTGGCTGAGGCAGAACCCTCATTGATGAGGACGGCTACGCGACCGACTTTAAAATAGGCTTTGCCGTTCGATTTGTATTCTTTGCGCTTGTAACTACGGCCCTCTGTATAAACAAGGAGTCTTTTAGCATCAAAAAGCTGATTGAGTATATCGGTAGCTTCGCTGAGATAGCCTCCCGGATTGCCTCGAAGGTCTATGATCAGATCTTTCATTCCTTTTTTCTGGGTCAGCTCCTCCAATGCCTTCATAAATTCCTCAAAGGTCTGTCCGCTGAAGCGGGAAACCTTTATGTAGCCTGTTTTTTCATCGAGCATCAGCGATGTTTCCACGCTTCTCATGGGAATCTGCCCTCTTGTGATGGTTAGACTGACCGGTTTCTTTTCACCACGGTGAATTACTTGAACCTTAACAATGCTTCCTGCTTCGCCTTTCAGTTTTTCAACAACATCTTTATTTTTCAGGCCAACACCTGCCACAAGGGAGTCATTTACCCTTATGAAACGGTCTCCCTGCTTGATTCCAGCTTTATAGGAAGGGCCGTCAGGCACTACACCCACTACCAAAATGGTATCATCCAGCATAAAAAACTCTACGCCAATGCCTTCAAAATTACCCTGCAAAGATTCTTTTACGCCTTTCAGCCTATTGCGTGGAATATAACTGGAATGAGGGTCCAATTTTTTGAGCAGTCCTTCTATGGCTGCATCTTCAAGACTTTCCAAATCGACGCCTTCCAGATAGCGGGCATCGATAAAACGGAGAATTTCTTCCACCTTGTTCATTCGCTTCATATTGCCATTTTCGTCGCTGGCAAATAAAATGGAATGATTGGATTGATTTCTCATTGATAGTCCTACCATAACACCAATTCCCAACATTGTCGCCAACATAAGCGGAAGCCAAACTCCAATGCGTTCGTTAAAACTGAGCGGCTTGTTATTTCTGAAACTTGGAGGCAGCTTGGGTTTCTGATCCAAATTATTGTTATCCTGATGATCTTCGGTCATTTCTTTGATTTTGAATAAAATTCTAAAAAAGGGTCATTTTAGTAAAAAATAAATAAAATACCTGTTTCTCATTAGAACAATTAGCAAATTCATTGCTAATTTCGTAGTGATTCCTTAAAATATTCCCCTTGTTTAGTTATGTTTTTTGCCCCTTCTATAAAACAATGCGCTAAGTTAACAAAATGATACTAATTGCCGATAGCGGTTCGACAAAAACACAATGGTTTTTGACAGATTCTGTAAATAAGCCAATTGAACTAATCACGTTGGGTTTCAATCCTGTCATGCTTTCAACAGCGGAAATCGTTTCAGGATTAGAAAAAACACTGATTCCACAGTTAGGCAAAAAAAATAAAATGGTCCGTCAGATCTTTTTTTACGGGGCGGGCTGTTCTTCTGCTGATATGCAGGAAAAGATTAAAAATATACTCCTTCCATTTTTCCCAAATTGTGCTGAAATTTCGGTCTTGAGCGACCTATGGGCAGGAATACATGCAGGATGCGGCAAAGAAGCTGGGATAAGCTGTATACTGGGCACTGGCTCCAATGCTTGCGTGTATGATGGGGAAAAAATTATAGGTCAACTGCCATCATTGGGCTATTTTTTGGGTGACGAGGGCAGCGGAAATCATATCGGTAAAGAATTGGTAAAAGCTTATTTTTATGGCGATATGCTGGGAGATTTGAGGAAAAAATTCAAAGAAAAATTCGGATTGGAAGAACATAATTTTGTAAAAGCTCTGTATTCACAGAGTCGTCCGAATCGCTATTTGGCATCTTTTGCCCTTTTTGGGGCGGATAACAGAGAAAGTAAATTTATACAAAAAATAGTAAAAAACTGTTTTGAGCTATTTGCTGATGTTCAAATCCGAAAATTGCAGACAGCAGAATATTTGCCGCTGTATTTTGTAGGTTCTATTGCAAAAGGT
>CAINVS010000270.1 GCA_903854205.1 uncultured Bacteroidota bacterium
CCTTTTATAAGTCTATCTATTTTACCTGTAAAAAATAACCTTAAACTTCTCAGGCTAAGAGAACTAAATCTAGCTTCAGGAATAGCAATGGGTACTAATAAAAATCTTTTTTGGTCAAAGTCTGGATTTTCTTTCCAGAAATCGCCACTTTCATTTAAAAAAACTACGTGGATAATTCGGTCCGGAAATTTTTTGGCGAGAGATCTTAAATGAGAGGAAGATAACGCTGCTGCTCCATTAAGATTAAAAGAGTAAGGCTGCTCTGTAATAAATAGAATCATTAATTTAAAACTACTTATTACTTATAAGTCTTTTCACAAAATAGCTTAAGAGCGACCATGACAAAAAAAGCTGTGGAAAACTCCAAACAAAACATAATAATTCTTTGTAGCGCTTTTCATAAATGAGACGATTGGATAATTCTTTTCGGTAAGAAAACAAAAAGTTTCTCATAAACCGAGGATTCTTATTAATACAATACGGTTCAAACTCTTCATCACGGCAAAGTGCTAAAGCCGAAATGGGTTTACCGCTTTTTCTCCCAACACCTAATACGGAGTAATTATCATCAACATAAACTAGGATTTTGGGAGTACGCTCGATTTGCGGGCAAAAAAGTAGAACCTGAAACCATAAATAGATATCTTCACCAAATAGAATTTTTTTAAGGTCATAATAACCTTTTGTTTTTTGAAAAACATCTTTTCGAATCATGCACGCACCAGGCTGAAAAAAATTACAGGCGGTTCGGAATTGATCCAAATTGATTTGTGCGGGAGCTAAAATACCTTCACGGACTTGCTCGCCATCGAAAAATGGTTGGCAATTTTGTTTTTTTCCAACATAATAGAAACTACCAACGATTACCTCTGGATTGTTATCCATTAACAAAGAGACTTCTTTTTCAAAATCTTGGTGCAAAAAATCATCAGCATCTAAAAAGAGTAAATATTCTCCCCGGGCAATATTGGCACCCTTATTTCTGGCCGCACCGGGCCCACTGTTTTTTTCTCTAATTATAGTAAGATTGGGGAATTTATCTTCTATGTTTTTAGCAAGCGGTGGCGTACTGCCGTCATCAACAATAATTACTTCATAACTTATAGAGGAAAATGTGATACTCTGCAGGCAACGTTCGACAGTTTGATGCTTTTGATAAAACGGAATGATAATTGAGATTTTAGGCATATATAATTACTTAATAAATGGGATAAATCGTCCCAGTTTTGCAGAAAAGAGTCTGCGCTCTTCATTATTCAAAGTAAATTTCCAGGCTAAGATAGGATATATGGAAATATTGATTATGGTGAAAATTAAAATCTCAATCCATGTAGGAAAACTCTGATGGTGATTTAACCAAAGTAGTCCGAAAATTGTGGCAAATATCGATAGAAGGGGGGCGAAGTAAAGTGTTAGACAGTCGGCAAACGATATGTCGATTTTTCGTGCAGTATATATAAAGAGACCAATTTTCACGAAAAACTCTGTGATAATACTTGGTATCAACACCCCTAAGACCCCAAAATTAAAATATTTAACTAATAATATAGAACAAATAATATTTATAATACTGATCAGAAAATCGATTTTAATTATCAAGTTTATATGGTTAATTCCGAAAAGTACGCTGTAGGAAGAGCCCTCAAAATAAAGAAAAAGATCGATAAACGACCAAAATAACAGAACTTGATAAACGATATGGATATCTTGAATCGAATAAGCACTTCTCAGCCAAAGATTAATTAAAAACTCTCCGTAAAAATAAATAACAGAAAAAAGCGGGAGATAGGCTAGTACCGTGAACTTTGAACCTGAGATGAGTAAAAGTCTTAGTCGTTCTTTATTTTCGTCACGATGGGCCTTGGATGCTGAAACATACAACTGTCCGGCCATTGAAGAAATTAAGGGGCGTATACCTTGGATAATGGCAGATCCTGGACGATAAATTGCCAGCGAGGCAGGTCCTAAAAAATATGATAAAACTAAAGGATCGGCATCAAATTTGATTTTCTTGTTCCACTTAGCAACAAGCTGCATAAATCCAAAAGTGACCAGGGTCTTAAGCTTTCTTTGTGAATAAAGTAAAAAATCTAACCTTAGATAGGGGAAAAACTTTTTGCTTAAAATAATAAGTACTATCAATTCTACTGTTTTTGAAAACAACGTAGCAATCATCCAGGCGTAATAACTTAAATCAGTTATCCAAACTAAAATAATAGTTAGAACAATCCCGAGAATTGAGAAGAAACTTGAG
>CAINVS010000271.1 GCA_903854205.1 uncultured Bacteroidota bacterium
CGGTGGTCATTATTTGCAGAGGCAATGCTTGCGCGAAGCAGGTCGCCATAGTTATGAACTGCCTGAACAGTATTAATGAAAAAGGTAAGAAACAGCAGATTATTGGCTGGATCGGAACCAGGAGAAAGTAAGTTCACGCCTGTGTTTGTAGCCAATGACCAGTTATTGTGTTTACCCGAACCGTTGACACCCGCAAAAGGCTTTTCGTGGAGCAGCAAAGCCAATTTGTGACGGCGTGCTACGCGGTCCATAAGGTCCATCAGCAGCTGATTGTGGTCAACAGCCACATTCAATTCTTCATATTGCGGAGCCAATTCATACTGTGATGGCGCAACCTCATTGTGACGGGTACGCACCGGAATGCCCAATTTATGACATTCAACTTCAAGGTCGCGCATATAAGCGTAGACACGCTCAGGAATAGAACCAAAATAATGGTCTTCCATCTGCTGACCCTTTGGTGCGCGGCGACCTAGAATAGTACGGCCAGTGAACATCAGATCGGGACGGGCATTGAATAATGCTTCATCGATAAGGAAATATTCCTGCTCCCAACCAAGGGTTGCAAATACTTTTGTGATGTTTTCATCAAAAAGCTGACATACTTTTATGGCTGCTTTTTCCAGATAACTTACAGATTTGAGCAGAGGAAGTTTATAATCGAGCGATTGACCGCCGTATGTAACAAAAATCGTTGGGATGCAGAGTGTTTTCTCGTTTTCCACTTCCAAAACGAAAGCAGGAGAAGTAGGATCCCATGCAGTATAACCTCGTGCTTCAAAGGTAGTTCTCAATCCACCGCCCGGGAAAGATGAACCGTCAGGTTCCTGCTGTACCAGTGAATCTCCGCTGAATTTTTCGATAGGAGAACCATCATCTGCAAGCGTAAAGAAAGAGTCATGCTTCTCGGCAGTACGGCCTGTGAGCGGCTGAAACCAGTGAGCATAATGCGTTACACCCATTGAAATTGACCAATTGCGCATTGCATCTGCAATGTGATCAGCCAAATCACGATCGAGACTTTTGCCGTCTTCGATAGTCTGTAGAAACTGTTTGTAAATTTTAGGCGCCATATATTCCTGCATGGCCTGTCTTGTAAATACATGACTTCCGTAGTACTCGGAAATTCGCGCGTGCGGAGTATTTACCTCCTTCTTTTCGCGGTACAAAATAGTGTCTAGGGCATTAAAACGCAATGATTTGCTCATGATGCGATCGGCTTATTTATATGTGAGAAGATGAATTTTCCTAACTCAATAATAATCAGAGCACTAGCTTTTTGTCGCTTTTGCTCGGTCTTTAGTTGCCGCAAAGGTAAAAATTTAAAAGATAAAAGATAATAGAATAAAGATAAAAGATAAACCGAAGGACTACGAAGCGAACCGCAGGACAACGAGCTAAATGAATTTTGAAGTTTTATAAAACGCCCAACACTACAGTAAATTTTGAAAAATGTGGCAGTTATGGATTTGGAATATCATTCAAAAATTCAAAACTTTCTTTTTCGTGATCTATCCTGCTGCAATAGGTTCTGATGCCATTTGATACAACAAGATATGGTACTTTCAATGCTAAATTATAGGTGGCAATTTGCAGAAAAACAGCTTCTGAAATAGGCACCTTCGGTGCTTTACATTCAACAATCATAAACGGCATAAAAGTATTATCATAAATAAGGATGTCGCATCTTTTTTGCATATCGTTTATGTTAAGCCCGACTTCCAGAGCTATTTTAGCGCCGGGGTAATGCTTTTCGAGCAGCAGATATTGAAGTATTAATTGTCTGACTAATTCTTCCGGCTGAAAAACTAAATATTTTTTTCTGATTGGATCAAAGATAAATCGTTTGCCTTCTTCCGTTTTAAATTGCAGAAGTTCCTGATATTGCATAAGATTTATATGATCGAGCAGCATAACTGTAGTAATGTTTCTCCAAAATTAAATAAATCTCCTTTAAATAAAGCTGTTGCAGAAGTGTTTTCATTATTTCGGCTATTTTTTTTTGTATTTTTACAAAACTTTAAGCACATCTAACACAATAAGTAATCTTCTCAAATGTTGAAACGCTATTTTTTTGTCAAAATATATCCTGTACTTTTTCTTATTTGGAAACCTTTACTGATTGGATTTGGTGCTGTATTACTTTTTATTTGGATCGGTGTTCAGTTGGGTTTATTCAGAGATCCTATCCTATCTGCTGATGCTATTGAAGCGGTCCCTTCTACATCGACCATTATTCTTGAAGTCAAAAAGAAAGAATTCAGGGAAAAATTAAAAAGTACCGCTTACTTCAATGAATTGAAGGGCTTTGCTCCTATTGAAACCTGGTTCAATGAATTTGAAACTATAGATTCCCTGTTTTTCAATTCAAAATCATATTCTCCAATATTTGAAAAAGTTAAACTTACCTCTGCAGTTGTTTTAGAGGGTTCAAATAATTTTGTCTGGTTGCATATTATAGAATTGAATGGTAAAAAAATATCCGTTCAGAAACTGGCCAAAGAATTTTCATTGGAACTCGAAGATGAAAGTAATTATTTGGGTTCAAAAATTTACGAATTCAGACATAGCCGTTTTGGCAGATGGACAATCTGTCAAAACAGAGGCCTAATTATACTAAGCAGGCAAACCGCACAGGTAGAAGCATCCATTGCTGCAATCAACAATACCGGTAATAATTTACCTTTTGACAGTAGATTTAGAGAGGTCAAAACCAGTTTGAAGTCCGGAGAACTTAATATTTATATCAATCTTGAAATGAGTTCCATATTTCTTTCCATTTTGGGACCAAATGCTTCTTTGAGTTCTGAACCGGTATTAAAAAATATGGCATGGGCCGGCGGTTCCATTAAATTTGAAAAAGGAAATTTTGTTTTGGGAGGCAAAATGACGCTTAAAGATTCTGATGGTTTTATGTTATGGCTTTCGAATCAAAGTCCTAAAAAAACTGTTGAATTGGGACGATTTATTCCTGAAAACTTTGCCTTTCTTTATTTTTTGAACACTACTAATTTTGAAAAATATTGTAGAACGCTGTCGAAAGAACAGCAAAATATGGATTTCAATAAATACATTCTTCCGTGGCTTGGCAATGAAGCAGCCTTTTTTATTACGGAGCCAACGAGTCAGGATATGAATGCTGATAAATTTGTCATTCTGCATAGTAAAGACATTGTTTTAACTCGAAAACTAATGCAGGAATATGCCAATCATTTTGGTATTCTGGACAGCAGGAAAATAAAAAATCAACAACTTACCCAGATTGCCGGGAATGATTTAATGAATACGCTTTTTGGAAAATCACTGAGTGTTTTACAAAAACCTTATTTTACCATAATAGATAATTACGTTGTTTTTTGCAATTCTTCATCTGTACTGGAGCTGTGGCTTGAAAATTATCAGGCGGGTAAAACAATCGAAAAATCTGTAGAATTTAAGGCCTTTGCCGGACAGCTCAGACAGCCTTCAGGGACTTATTTTTTGATAAACACTCCAAATGCCGCTCAGCTGATTAAGCATTTTAGTGCGCCTGAAATAGAGCGCCTTTTAGATGCACGGTTAATAAAACTCCAATCCATTTGGCCAATCGGTATTCAGTTGGAAGGCTTGGGCAATGGCAATTTTTCACTTACTGTGACAGCAGCTTACAACCCAAGGAGCAATACTAACGTAAAATCGAATATAGCTTGGCGCTGTAAATTGAAATCTGATGCTGCTATCCAACCTTCTATTGTCAAAAACATAGAAAGTGGAGAATATGAAATTTTAGTTCAAGATAAAGACAACAGGCTATATCTGATCAACCGTTCCGGTGAAATACTTTGGGAAAAACCCATTGACAGTAGGATTTTATCTGAAATTAAACAGGTGGATTATTACGGAAACAGCAAATTGTACTACGCTTTCAATTCCGAAAAATCGATATATGTGATGGATATAAAAGGAGAAACCATCAAAAAAATTCCTTTGGTTGACAAGGCCTCCAATGCAATGAACAGCTTTACTTACAATGATGTATTAAGATTTTATGTTGGCTCTAAAAGAGGAAAAGTATATGGCTACGATAAAAACGGCAGGCCGCTGCCGGGGTGGAATCCAAACAGCTATATCGGTAATATTCAATTTCCTATGCAATATTACCAACTCTCTGAAGATAAAGAATTTATGATTTCAATGAACAGGAATGGAAAGATTCATTTGTCAAGCAGAAATGGAGAACCCATTAAATCTTACTTTTTTGACGGATATTATCTTTCCGGTTTTTACATAGATGAAATCGGGAAAAGGATAGTTTTGGGCTCTACCAACGGAAAGATTCATGTAGTCAATTTTCAGGGCAAGAAATTCGATATAGCCCCCAATAAAGGCATGGAAAAAGAAGTATATTTTGTATTGGCAGATGTACTTGGAGACGAGCGGCCCGACTATATCAGACAAAGTAAAAAACTGCTGACAGTTCACAGTTTAGATAAAAAAGATAAACTGACAGAAAGTCTAAGGTTTCAGTACGATTTTCCTCAGGATGAAATCTTTGCCCTAAAATTCAGCAACAGCGATAAAGCTTATATCGGCAGTTTCGATGCGACAAGATCCGAAATTAACATTATAGATCCTAATGGTAAAAAACTCCTGGGTTTTCCCATGCAGGGAAACGGAAAATTTCTTGTAGCTGATTTATTTCATGATAATGGCAATACAATAATCTTTTGCAAAGGGAATCAGGTAATGGCGGCAAAATTGAAGTAAAATAACTACCAACTGTCGGAAGCCCCACCACCTCCTGAACTGCCACCACCATAACTATCACCGCTGCTGCTATCACCACTGCTGCTATCACTGTAACTGCTATTACTGTAACTAGAACCTGACCCGGTATAGGAAGAACCTAAGCCGCCCTCCAGGAATTTAAATTTACCCATTTTGTATAAAACAATGAATAGAATGGATAAAACGATTGCAGTTGTTAAATAAATTTCAAATTTATCAGTAAAAACAAGGGTAACAACGGCAATTCCAAATGAAACCAATGCACAAAATAATATCCGTAAAAGTGTCAAAAAATAAATAACTACGGTAATCAATGTAAGTTGTGCAATAAAACTATTATTTGTAGAATAAGACCAATTTTCTTCTATCGCAGTCATTCCTATTACAAAAGATATCATTGCATGAAAAAAACTTACACAGAAGACGGCAAATGTTAGAGAATCTTTCAATATTTCCCTTTTTTTTGCCAGCTTGATCAATAAAATTCCAATACCCAACTGAAAAGCAAAACAAGCCCAAAAAATCAACCATGGATTAGTGCTGTCTTTTGCTCTTGCTGTTTTCTCTATAGCGAAATCAGTCTTCTCTTTGGCGAAATCAGTCTTATCAATGTTTTGGACAGATTTGAGCGCAAATTGTTCTTTATTGAAGTCTTTATTTAATTCTTTTATAATGTAATTAGTGGCAATTTCAATGCCCTCATAATAATTTTTAATTTTGAAGTTAGGTTTCAATATCTCTTCCAATAATCTCGCGCATTCAGTATCTGTCAGCTGTTCTTCCAGGCCATAGCCAGTTTCAATGCGCATTCTTCTGTCTTTAATCGCTATCAGTAAGAGTATACCATTATCCAGACCTTTTTTACCTATTCCCCATTCATTGAATAGCTTTGAGGCATAAAGTTCCACGGTTGTTCCCATCAGTGAATTGACAGTTACCACAATCAGTTCATTTCCTGTTTGGCTTTCAAACGCATCCAGTTTTCTTTTCAGCGCATTTTTTTCATCGGTATTGAGAATACCTGCTTCATCAACAACAGATTGATAAGTTCCGGGTTTTGAAATTATGTTTTGAGCTTCAAGCTTTTGAGAAAAGCAGAGAATAAGCAGGGAAATTGCAAAATAATTAAATAGGTATTTCATGGGTATTAGGGGTTGGGGTTTAAAATGGAATTGGTCTCTTCGTTTTTTTACATAAGCGGTTGTTCCCGTTATCAAAATTAGATTTAGATAGTTGACAAAAAATTATAAAATATGTGATATGATTTTCATGAGTCAACTTTAAATTTGGGATTACTTTGTTTTAAAAACTTTTCTGCTTCCCATCAAATTTTTACCTTCAAAAATTCGCAGAATATACATTCCTGAGGGAAATTCATTATTCGGCAATTGCATTTCAATGATATATTGTGAAGCAGGGAAACGGAGTTCCTTTTTTAGTTCACCCTTTACAGAATGGAGCTGAACAAGGATTGGTTCTGTTGTCGTTTTACCTAAATTTATGTTCAATTTTTCAAAAACCGGATTCGGATAAACTGTCAGTTCATGTATCTCTTCCGAAAAGCCTGTTTTAACAGCAATTACAGATGAAAAAGTTTCGGTTCCGTCAAAATCGATCTGACGAAGTCTGTAGTACTGAATCTGTTTGGCAATTTCTTTATCTTTAAAGTCATATTGCTGTTCGAAATTACTGGTACCTGTTCCATTTGCATATACAAGTCCTATGGATTCGAAATTGACGGCATCATAAGATTTTAGAACTTCAAACCCCATATTATTGAGTTCTGAAGCGGTTTCCCAAATCAAATTAACTTTTTTGTCTGCGTATTCCCCGTCAAATCGCAATATTTCTACCGGAAGTAGCGGAGGCAGTACATCGACCATAAACATACCGTTGCCATGAGTACCTACGAGTAGTTTGTTGTCAGAGGGCCTGTACATAAGCCTACTGACAAGTGCCATGCCTATAGTAGTATTTCCTACTCTGGTCCAGTCAGTTGTAGTTGGGTCGGGACTTGTATAAAGACCTCTTGAGGTACCCGCTACAAAAAGTGTGGATCCGCCAGCTTCAACAATGGCCACAGAACGTACGGAAAGCGCTTCAATATTTCTGGAGACATTAACCCATGTCGGAACTGCATCATTGGCATTGTTTGTCAGAAAAATACTGGCTGCTCCATAATTGGAATAAGCAGCAATTAGTGTATTTGCATTAGAAGGGTGCAGTGCTAATCCTGAAACAATCAACGGGAAAGCTTTTGTAACCGCAGCTGGTGTGATTTGAACAATGGCTGCTAAATTGGCTGTATTGGCAGGATCATTCAATCTGTAAATTCCGCCTTCATCGCTGCCGATAAATAATTTACTGGAAGCCGCATTATATATCCCCCAGGAAGTGACCATCGTAGTTATCCATTCCACGCCCCCGCTTATAGTACCCAGATTTTGCCAGCTCGTTGCACCGGCACCTACAGTTGCAGTTACATTAGTAGCATTATTAGTTCTATAAAGATTTTCTTGCCCTGCATAATATAAATTGTTATTATTGATAGGGTCCAACCAAAAATAGGTAACAAAATCACTAGCTGATCCTGCAGGTGTTATTGTTGCCCCTACAGGGCAATCGCGTCGAATATTTCCACTTTGACTGCTTACATAAAAAGGAACACAGGCATTTGCTCTTGATATTGCACATGCACATCCATCGCCACTGAATTGGGGGAACATATTTGTATTACTTGCAAAGCCCAATGAAGTTCCATTCGCAGTAGTTCCATTATCTTGAGCGCCTCCAATAATTGCATTAGAACCATTCAAAGGATCAAGATAAACATGATAATACTGATAGGTAATGTAATTGTTATTTAAATTGGTCCATCCTACCGGATCTACATTTAAGTTGATTGTTCGGTGAATTCCGCCGTCAGAACCTGAAAGTAGAGAATTTGCATTGTTAGGGTTGAAAACTAAAGCATGAATATCAGGATGGTGCTGCACTCCTCCTCCTTGGTTCCAAAGAGCGTAACCATTGGGTCCATTGTAACCGCCCATTCTTACAAAAGCACCCGTTGTAATATCTGTTATTTTATAAATATTTGTACCCCCAATGACTACAAAATTAACATTATCGGGTTTTACCGAAATGGCAAGATCATAACCTCCTTGTGAGTCAAAAGGGTCATTGCCCGCGCTGCCGCCGGCTTCATCCGGAATTTTATTGGAAAAGTTAGTCCAAGTTGCAGTTGCCTGATTCCATCTCCAAAGGTCAGAGTCACCAGGAGAAGCAGTTGCAATAGCGCTTTGGTACAATACATAAAGAATGTCCTGATTGGATGGAGCCAATGCTAAAACTGCACGGCCAACCTGATTCCAGGCAGCAGGGGCTGCATCCGTGGCTATTCTGCTCCAAGTGCCTGCTGCAACTCCCGTTGCATTATTAGAAGTCCATACACCTTCCTGTGCTGCAGGTCCAACACCGGAAAAAGCTGTATAAACTCTGCCTGTACTGGAAATGACAAGATCAGTAAGATGATCTGTACCAAAAGGTCCTGTTGCAGTCTGTTCCGTTAACCAAGCATTTGCAGAAATATCGAAACGGAATATCGCACCTAAAGCTGCAACAAATAAGTCACCGGTTGTTGGATGAACCGCTATGCGGGTGATGATATCGAATCGCTGATCAAAGGTAAATTCGTTATTTGCAGCAGGAAAACTCATCTGTGTCCAGCTAAGTCCGTTGTCGGTTGAACGCCAAACTCCATGCCCGGCATAAAATGCCCCATTGAAGGATGCGCTGTTTCCGGAACCCTCTCCTGTACTGTAATACCAAATGTTTCGAAAGCCTGCGCGAGGGTCTTGAGCAATAAAAGTAACATTGTGCTGATGATCCATAGAGGAAACTCTTGTCCAGCTTGTCCCGCCATTAGTCGTGCGAAAGACACCGCTGCTGACTCCGCCGGCCAATATTGTATTTCCTGTGGCGTCTGAAAGGTCAAAGGAGATTGCTCTGGTTCTGCCACCAAGATTTCCAGGGCCGCGAACAGTAAAATTGCCCAAAGATGCGAAAGCTGCTTTCATGCCTTCAAATGCTATTGGAGCATTTAAAGCTGCACGACTTTCAGCAGCTTTATCCGCTTTAGATACCATTCCGGTCAATGGATTTGCCTGTCTGTAGTATTCGTGAAGTTCTCTAGCCATGTGAAACATAGCACGTTCTTCATTGGTTTTCTTTTTACCTTTTTTCTCAGGTTTTAAACTAAGCGGTCTAACTAAATCAAAATCAATCATCTTTTTCGGATTTTTATCCGAAAAGGAGCAAGAACCCAAAAAGAAACATAAGGTAGTAAAGAGAATGTTAAAGTGTAATTTTTTTTTCATATGTACTAAATTGGCCAATTAATAAATCTAAGTTAAAACTAATTACCCAAAACAACGAATAGCTTGATATAGTTTTACGGAGCTTTTTAAAAAAAATGGGACTTACATTGCTGAAAGTACCATTTTTAAATTAAGAAGCCAATTCAAACTTTTTTATCTTATTTATTTGTTATTCCAACTATTATTTTGAATGTCAACATCGGCCATTCGGGTAGAAGGGTCAATCGTTATCTTTGTTATATTTTTAAATTTGATGGGAATTTCAAATTCATAAGTTGCATGTGTCCACCACCAATCTTTTAATACAGTTCTTTCTCCATATTGGCCTTCATCCGGTTTTTCGCCACGCATTAAATCGAGCGGAATATAAAAATTGGCTGTTTTGGTTTTTTTGCCATCTTGATATTCTACAACAAGGTCAATTGGCATAGGCATTCTGCCGTTTTTAACTTTATTTTTGCGTTCCTCCCAAATTTTTCTTTCCAGAATAATTTTTGTGTCTTTTTTGTCATCATAAACAGAGTCGATCGCATAATCGATAGTATGAATGGTATTTACCCAATATTCTTTATACCAGTCCAATTCAAGACCTGAGCGTTTTTCCATAACGCGAATAAAATCATTTGGATTGGGATGTTTGAAACTCCAGTTTTTGTAATAGTCAAGCATACCCTGATCAAAAGCTTCCTTTCCGATGATGTATTCCAATTGCTTCAGGAAAACAGCGCCTTTGTTATAGGCTCCCGAGCTATAAGCAGTGTTGGTCATATAATGATCGGCATGTACGGAAAGCGGTTCCTCAATCCCGGCTTTTGAGACGGCAAAATAACCGTCGTATGAATCTTTTTGCAGATTTAATTCCGGTTTTGCATTTTTCTTATTAAAAAGATGATCCTGAACAACTTCAGAGCTGAAACTTGTAAAACCTTCGTCCATCCAGGCATGCAAAGCTTCATTACTTCCCATGAGCATTTGGAACCAGTTGTGCATCAATTCGTGTATCATAACACCAACCAGAGAAGGAAAGGGTCTGCGCCCTGTGATAAGAGTTCCCATAGGATATTCCATGCCGCCATCACCACCTTGTACAAAGGAATACTGTCGATAGGGATAGTCACCATATTGCTTTTCAATAAATTTGAAGGCTTCAATCATTGTTGCCTGCGATTCTACCCAAGTTTCAGCATAGTCTTCATCGTTCTGATAAAAGAAATGAATATCAGTAGTGTCGTCAAGTTTTGCAATATTATGAAGATAATCCGGATCTGCGCCCCAGAAAAAATCATGTACTTTAGGTGCAAAGAAATGCCAAGTCAATTTTTCTTTTTTACTGTTGTCAGGCTTTAGACCTTCATCTTCATAGCCGTGTCCAATTTCATTTTTATTTTGTAAATAGCCTGTTCCACCGATAATATAATTTTTTGGAAGCGTTATTTTTACATCAAAATCTCCCCAAATACCATAAAATTCGCGGGCTACATAAGGATTTGGATGCCAACCCTGATAATCGTATTCGCACATTTTGGGATACCATTGCGACATGGAATATTCTATTCCTTCAGCGCTATTTCGCCCACTGCGTCTCACCTGAATAGGAATTTGGCTCTCAAACTCCATATAAAAGGTATCAGCTGCACCCGGTTTGATGGGAGTATTAAGTGTTACTTCCAGAATAGTTTCTTCCACATGAAATTTAACAGCCTTACCGTTATGATTCAGGGTTTTAATTTTATGCCAGCCCGTTTCTTCTGTTTTTAATTTTGAAATCCTGTTGCCGACTCTTGGATCGGGATCAATAATTTTTCTCGACATTTCATCCATCTCAGATCCGGGCTGAAAAGCATTGAAGTATAGGTGGTAGAAAACTTTATTTATCTCATCCGGCGAGTTGTTATAGTATATAATGGTCTGAACGCCTTTGAACTGATGTTTTTCAACATTCATGTCGATCTCCATAAAATATTTACAGGCCTGTTGCCAACGGTTTTGATCCTGAGCGCTCAGACCTTTTAGTAAAACAGTGAAAAGCAAAGCAGTGAATACAGCGTTTAATCTCATATTTTCATAGTTATTTGACAAATGGAGAACTTAAATAAATTAACTGATGAGTAAATGTAGTAAAAGTTAATCTTTATTAATTTGAAATCGAACTGCGATTTTACTAATAACACTATCTACTTGCTGCAAAAATATACAAAAGTGATAAATATTCCGATAAAAAATTATCGCTTCTATCTAAATGAAAAAGCGAAAAGAAAATTTTCCTTTCGCTTAATTATTTTGTTTGGTTCAGAGACAAAATATTTAGTATCTTTTTAGTTAGTTCTGTTAAAGCGCTCACGAAGTGCTTTATTCAATGGTTCTCTAATGAAAAAGTGACCATCACTTACTACATTGATCTCAGCCTTGATTGGCTTATGACGGCGATTTAGTCTATCGATAAAACGTTCACCGGCGCTCATTGGCGTTAACGAATCTTTAATTCCATAATAAATAAGTAATTCAACATTGTGTCTTCGGATAAGCCTGCGGAACTGCTGCAATTTTCTTGGAAAGAAAAACAAAGAAGCCCATGTATTGAACATGCGTTTACGCAGTTTTTCATCACCCAGCTGTCGGCTAAAAAAAACATGGGTCATGCGATCGAGCCAACCGAATTTTTTAGAATAATCCAAAAGTTTTGCACTAATTCTAGGCTTTGCGGTAGTCCATTTAAATATCTGCCGCATGGGATAACTGAACAAAACTTTGTTGTAAATTACAGATTTTTGCAGACCAGCCGGCGCGAGTAAGATAAGTTCATCAACTAAAGGTGCAAAATGTTTAAAAATGCCCATTACAAAAAGTCCGCCCATGCTATGAGCCATCATACTGAAGCGTTCGTAGCCAAGTTCCTTTCGGAAACTGTTCACAATCCTTTTTATATCGCGGGGATAAAATATTTCTTTATTCCAAACAGTTTCGCCATGAAAAGGTGCATCAATAGCGACAACAGTATATCTTTCGCTCAAACTTTCACTAAGTTTCAGGAAAAGGTCGCTTTTGTCTCCAAAACCATGAAAAACAATCAATAGCTTGGCACCATTGCCAAACATAGTGTAGTGAATCTTATGTTTTTTGTACTGAAGAAACATACCGAAAAGATTTAATAACTATACTTTACTCAAAAGTACAATTATTTTTGTTTCGAAATATTAAAAATTAAATCCATTTAATTATTTTTTTTTGTTAATTGCATTACGAGCGAAGAAAAAGTAGTATCAAATAAGAATTTTATAAGATGAACAAAGCGGAAATTATTTTACAAACAGCTGAATACGTAAAAGAAACATTAAAAGAAGCAGAAGGCGGACACGACTGGTTTCACATAGAACGGGTATGGAAATTATCCAAAAAAATCTGCGAATCTGAAACTGCCGATTATTTTACTGTAGAATTGGGGGCATTGCTGCATGATATAGCCGACTCAAAATTCCATAATGGCGACGAGGCTGAAGGCCCACGCAGAGCAAGAGTTTTTTTGACAACATATAATGTCGAAGAAACTGTAATTGAACATATTGAAAATATTATTGCCAATATTTCATTCAAAGGCGGTAAAGTAGCTGCAGAATTCTGTTCCAAAGAGCTTCAAATTATTCAGGATGCTGATAGAATAGATGCTCTGGGCGCTATTGGTATAGCAAGAACTTTCAATTATGGCGGTTTTAAAAATCATCAGATTTATAATCCCGATATAGCCCCAAATCTAAATATGACTAAGGAAGAATACAAAAACTCTAAGGCGCCTACGCTCAATCATTTTTATGAAAAACTTTTACTCCTGAAAGATCTTATGAATACTGAAACAGGTCGTAAAATGGCCGAAGATCGGCACCGTTTCATGGAACTTTATTTGGAGCAGTTTTATTCCGAATGGAATGGTGTAAAATAAATAATCAGTCTTTATACTAACTTATAAAAGAATATCAAATGTTTGACTTTATTGGTGACATACACGGACATGCAGATAAACTGCGCGAAATACTCGAAAAAATGGGCTATTCAGAAGGAGAAAGCGGTTATGCGCATCCCAACAGAAGGGCTTTTTTTCTAGGTGATTATATAGACAGAGGGCCTAAAATAAATGAAACACTTTCAATTGTACGCCGAATGGTGGAAAGTGGCAATGCTGAAGCAATTATGGGCAATCACGAGTACAATGCCATCATGTTTCATTACCCAGAAAAAGAGGGCGGTCATCTGCGCAAACATTTGATCAAGAATATTATGCAGCATTTAGAGACACTTCGTCAGTTTCAAAACAGACAGGAGGAATATGAGGATTATCTCAATTGGTTTTTTACTTTGCCGCTTTATTTCGAGACAGACAGCTTCAGAGCGGTACATGCCTGTTGGGATGAAACACATATTGAATTTCTTCGCGCCAATTTAACAGATGATAAGCTTTGCGATTCCCTTATTTATGAAGCTTCTTCAATGAATTCGGCTATGTATTTAGCGGTGGAAGATACCTTGAAAGGCAAAGAACTGAGAATGCCGGATGGCCTCTATTTTTCAGATAAAGAAGGAAATCACCGGCACGAATACCGTATAAAATGGTGGTTAGAAACAGAAAAGGCAACTTTCAGAAATATCAGTATTGAAGATATTCCCCATTTGCCGGACAGCGCAGTTCCTCTGGATCTTTTCGGTAATGGCAAAGTTTACGGACCTGCTGAAAAACCGGTATTTTTTGGACATTATTGGCTGATGTTTAAAAAACAACCTAGTTTTTTCAGGGATAATATTTGTTGTTTGGATTTCAGTGTGGCAAAACATGGACATCTTGCCGCTTATCGCTTTGATGGGGAGCAAAAATTGGATATTCAAAAACTGATACTCGTTTAAGGCTGTTGCTCTGAAAAATAATCCTTACTATTGTGGCAAAACATCAGATCAGTCATGATAAATGCTGTAGAAGTATCTCAAAAATTGTCCTACGAACTGGAATTCTCTTTTTGTACACTGGTAACTAAACCTGAGGAATACCAAAAATTGCTTGACTCTTTGGAAAAGTCAGGTTTTAATGCACAGAACGCTGAATTTCTTTATATTAATAATGCTGCTTCCAATGTTTTTGACGGTTTTTCCGGTTTAAGACATTTTTTATCCTTGGCAAAGGGTAAGTATATCTTTTTGTTGCATCAGGATATTGTCTTCTTTGACAATATCGACATTTTGAGAAACAGATTGAATGAATTGGATAAGCTCGATCCCAATTGGGCTATAGCCGGAAATGCAGGGGCAAGAGAACCCAAGAATTACTACATAAAAGTTACCGATTACAAAAACAATTTATTTGTAAAAGGCGATAAATTGCCCGCTGCTGTTAACAGTTTAGATGAGAATTTAGTGATTGTAAAAAATGAAGCTCAGCTTACGCTTTCTCATGACCTGAATGGATTCCACTTTTATGCTACAGATTTATGTCAGATTGCTCAGAATCTTGGCTATACCTGTTATGTAATAGATTTTCATGTTCAACATTTTGGACCCGGTTATCTTTATAATGATTTTTTTGAATCCAAA
>CAINVS010000272.1 GCA_903854205.1 uncultured Bacteroidota bacterium
CTATTTTGCAATTTCATAAACAGAGCAAGCACTGCCTTTTTTTATAGGCCATGAAAGAAGGTATTTGGTATCGTCTGCCGGACGAGATCGGTTTCGCTTCGCGGTGCTTTGGTTCACGGAACTTCGTTTCTTTGAATTCAAAAAAAGTGGGACTCACCCCAACCCCTCTCTTCACGGCTTCGCCTAAAAGAGGGGCTTTTGATACTCCGCTGGAGTATTTCGATAAATCGAATTTGTCCAAGTGCAAAGAATAAAAACCAAATACATTTTCAAATTGTCTCATTTTCATCTCGTTTGAAGAACGAGACAAATTATTTGCAACTTTCACCCTTTCACTTCACTTTGTGGAGCTCGGTGTTGCCTCGGTTCGTAGAGCTCGGCATAGGCTCGGTTCACCTTTCATCTTTCACCTTTCATCTTTCATCTTTCATCTTCAACGCTTAATACTCATTTTCGAAAGATAAGTCTTTTCCCCTGTATTGAGTTTTACAAAATAATTGCCCGCACTAAGGTCCAGATTGCTTATTTCGATTGTGTGATTGAGCCATTCCTTCGCTTTTAGACTATGTACCAATCGACCCAGCACATCAAAAATTTCTATATCTGCCGTACCTTCAATCTGCGCTATGAAAAGTGTAAAATTACCTGAATTGGGATTTGGAAACAGATGTAAAGTATTGTCATTTTCATCAAAAATGCTGCGCTGTTTTTTCTGTACAATGCTGGCGTTAAAATCGCTGCCAATGTTCCTGAGATGAAGCAAATGCGTCTCTGCCTCGAATATGAAGCGCGCATTTTGTTCAAACAAAGGTAGCAACTGTACTGTTCCATTTTCTTCCCATCTTAAAAAGAGTTCCGAATCGGGTAATTGTTTGTCAACAATCCACTTCAGCTGCATATTGTTTGCATCATTTGATTTCCTGCTAAAATGCAGGGTTTCAGACAATGCCAGGTAGATACTATCCTCCGAGAAACTGCTATCGCTGCTCAATTCAACCCTGCTCTGTCCTTCTGAGATAATTGAAGCATAAATATCAAAATAAACAGATTCGTCAGCAGCAAGGTCAAAGCTTTGACTATTCATAATCCAAGGAGAAGCATTCAGCTCAACCTGAATGATAGTATCGGACTCAATTTCGAAATTTTGTGTCTCCAAACCATGACCTTTGAGCGTTAGTGCATAGTGTGATCTTGGCAGGGTAAACTGCTGCGAAGCATTTATTTCAGCGTAAAACTGACGGTCGAGGTAAACCTGTACTTTTTGTTGTTTTTGCATGGCAAGAGATAAGGTCATTTGCTCCTCTGTTCCGTCCGTAACTACAAAATGATAATCTACTGAAAGCGTGTCATCTGCATTCATTGCATAAACCCGTACCGATTGATAACCAGCCTCCATGTAAGGGATACTTATGATACTATCGGAAAAGTTGTAAATTTCGGGATGCAGCACATCGTCGTAAAAGAGTTGATAATTTGTATAATTTTCACCTTTCAACTTTAGCTGAATATCATTTGTAGGTACAAAAAGGGAGTGACCTGAAGTCGAAATATCTACTTTTATTGGATTACTGTTTTTGGGGAAAAGCGGGAAATAATACTTGCCGCGAGCACTAAGGTTCGACTCTACTGATAATTTCAGATCATGATATCCTTTTCTGCTGATCCATAAACTGTCGCCTGGCAAGATATAAGTCGAAGATAAGAAATTGGCACTTTGCTGTTCGGTTGAAGCGGTGTACAACCAATCTTCATCATTTTTAAACCATATCTCGGCACCACTAAGCGAAGAGCCCAGGGTTTGCATCCACAAAAATTGCTCTTCCTCCCCCATTGCAATCAGAGGAACATTTGTTCTGTTTGCCGTAGCAAGAGTAGACACCCTGAAATAATTGGCCATCGACTTGACTCTTTTGTTCCAATTACTTGTCTGATTAGGTACATGAAAAATGTTTTCAACTGTCCATTTGTAGGTTTCACCCGCCTCCAATGCAGGAATTTGGAAAGTACTGAAATTATTTCCGGTTATTCTGATATCATGTTCCAATCTATAACAAGTTCCGTCCAGTTTGTACAATTTGAACTGATAACCTTTTATTTGGGAATGACGCGCCCATCTGAAATCAGGAGTTGTCGAGTGTATAAATGGCACACTGCTGTCGTCGCCCGGGACAATCAGCTCCGGTTTGGCACGAATCCAACTCAGCCAGATTCCTGAACCTCTGTCAGTAATTGTGTATTTACTATTTTGTAGTTTAATTGGCAAAGAACCGTTTATATGAGCGGTTAAATTAGACCCATAATTCTGCTGTATTATTCTGAAAGAACTACTGGCATTACTGTTCACAGGACCTCCTTTGGCTATAACAACATGACCATACTGATGGCTATATGAATTCCTAGCCAAAATATCATCGGTTGTAGGTGGCTCAGTGGACAAACCATTCTCAAATCTTCTGAAACCTTTTCTGTTTCCGGTTACAAGGTTATAATCCACCCCATTGCCCGGACCAGCGTTGATCTTGAATCTGGTCTTATAATAGCGTGGCGGTAGTTCGGCACACTGCCATCCGTAGCGATTTCTATAAAAATTAGAATTATAATATTGTGTAATAATATTACTTGAGCTCGGATCATAGACTCCGTTTTCACAGCCGCCATTTTTGTAAATGGGAACATTGTTAAACTGCCCCAGTTCTGACCCAAAATTTGGTACATTAGGATGATCACAGGTCCATTCATCCACTTCAGGTCTTTTCTGAGTCAGAAAGGTACGTGTAAAACAGGAAATCGGAAGATTTTGGCTATCATATGCAGTTACCTTCCATTTATGTTCCTTGAAATAACTCAAACTATTGTTTACCTGAAAAACGACAAGCGCAGAATTATTTGGAGGAAAAACCTGATTATTTAAATTTCCATTTACTGTAACAGGATTCCAGGAGGAATTTGATGAAACCCACATTTCGAGTCTGTAGTAACTTATATTCAAGCCCTCTTCGTGCTGCCAGGTCAATCGGGGTTCATTATCTATCCATTCGGCAGCATCAAGGGGATTTGTAAGTACATTTAAAGCATTACACTGACTGCAGTTGGGCAAAGTATTTGCTAAAACCTGCGCCTGAACTCTTATCTGATAAGGATTTTCATTCGAATCATTGTTCAGAATATTAACTGTTGCCGTAAAGCTTCCAATGCTCTGTGAAGAAAAATTAAGATTGAGATTGGCAACATTACCCGGATTTATAGTCAGATTTGAAGCTGCTCCCTGTAAGCTGAAGCCCTGACTATTGATTATACTAATCTGGGATACCTGCAAGGCTGCGTTACCAATATTTTTAATTTGAAGCTGTTGCTGAACAGGAACGGCCTGAGCGCTAGTTCCCATAAAATGAGAAGATTGATTGGCCTTGGGTTGATTGGCAATAAAAACTTCTATTTCAGGTAAACTGGGCTGAACAGCCTGTAATCTTATGATTATCTCAGTCGTTGACTCGTCGGCATCATTGTTCAAAATTGTTAATTTCATCAGTTCAAAACCTGCCTGAACAGGAGTATATCTGAGTTGAATAAAAGTTTGAGCATAGGGAACAAGCAGGTTCAGATAATTCGGATCAATCTGAACATTGGGATTATTTGACAAAAGCTGATACAACAGTAAATTGGCTGTTCCTGTATTTTGAACTGCTAACTGAATTAGCTGGGTCTGTCCCACTAATACCGGTTGATTTACCATTGAGATTGTTGCCTGATTGGCCAATGGCGATTGCTGATAACTCAGATCAATTTCTGGAGCAGGTCCATTTATAACTTTAAAAACAAGATTAAATACAAATATTGGTATGTTTGGATCAGTTGAGTTGATCTGTACCCTTACTGCCTGGGGTCCGACCTGTAGCGGTGTAATCCTCAAAATAAAACTATCCGACTGCAGTTGATTAATGGCATTTTGTATTCCGGCATAAAGCTGTACAAAATTTTGATTTTCTGAAATCTGAGAGATTATCAAAGGACTTTGCCCAAGGTTTTTTACAAGAAAACTGAAATCATAGATTTGATTGACTACAAGATTGGGTAATCCGATCGACTGCGAAGGCTGTATTATTGTATTGGTATAAGAAACCTGAATTTGAGGGGGAGTTAACTGAACAACCCGAATACTCAAGCTCACAATAGAATCGCAACCATTTGCAGCTGTAAGCTGTACCGTATATATGCCCGATTGTGTTATATTCAATCCGTTCCAAAAATAAGGTGTTGCATTGGTATTGATAGTTAAAATCTGCTGCGTATTTGATGTAGGCAAAACCGCAAGTTGATAACTCACCAATGAATCGCAGAAATGAATGCTGTTATAATTTACAAGCTGAGTACCTGCCGTATTAAAAATCAGACCATTCCAGGCTAGGGGCAATTCATTTTGGCAGACAGTTCTGTAAACAACCCTGCTGTAGACTGAATCTGTAGAAAGTTGCATAATGATGGTAGAATCGCAACCTGAAACGCTGTTATAATTTATTGTAATAGTGTCGGCTGATGTAAACAATTGCCCGTTCCAAGTATAAGGCAACTGACTTTGACAAATTCTTTGACTGATGATCAGCATTGTATCTGAATTTACTGTCAAAACCAAAGATTTAATTGAGTCGCATCCTGCAGCACTTTGATATATTTGGGTATAAAATCCCGATTGGTTATAATTCTGCCCAGCCCAGACGAAAGGTAAATCTCCGCTGCAAAAGTTCATTCGAAGCGTATCTCTGATTACAGGATTTACATTGAGGGTCATTTGTACCAATGAATCACATCCGCCAACTGCCTGAAGCAGCACAGCATTCTGACCGCTTTGAGTAAATACAATGCCATTCCAGCTGAAGGGTAAATCATTTTGACAGACCGTTTGTGAAAGCTGTGTTTGAAAAGCAGGTACAACCATCAAAGTATAATAAACTACAGAATCGCAGCCTGCAGCATTTGTCAATATGCGAGTCTGTGTCCCTGCCTGTGTAAATTGCAGGCCTGCCC
>CAINVS010000273.1 GCA_903854205.1 uncultured Bacteroidota bacterium
CTTCCTTCATCGGGCTTATAATTGTATTCCCATGCAGCTGTAGGCGGCATACTCATTAGAATGGATTCTGTTCGGCCTTCTGTCTGCAGTCCAAATTTTGTCCCGCGATCCCAAACCAAATTAAACTCAACATAACGGCTTCGTCTCAATTCCTGCCATTTTAATTCCCTTTCTCCGTAAGGCAGATTAATACATTGTAATACCTGATAATTATAAGCTGGAACAAAGGTATCACCAACGGCAATGATGAAATTCAGTAATTCTTCTTTACTGAGTGTAATCCCAGTCTCCAAATTCAGGTGATCGAAGAAAATACCGCCTATTCCACGGGTTTCATTGCGGTGTCTGATGAAAAAATAATCGTCACACCAGCTTTTAAAACGTTCGTAAAATTCGGGATGGAATTTATCGCAGACAGCCTTCATTCTTTTGTGGAAATCCTTTGCCAATGCAGGGATTACATAATGTGGCGTTAGGTCAATACCACCGCCAAACCACCATTTTCCATTGCTCATTTCAAAATACCTGACGTTCATATGCATTATTGGCAGCATAGGACTGTGGGGATGAATTACTATAGATACTCCGGTTGCATAAAAACTGAGACCAACGGGAGCATCATTCGGGTCAATTCCTAAGGAAGTTTTTATTAATTCTGCCGGCATTGGCCCTTCAACTGCAGAAAAATTAACTCCGCCTTTTACAAGAACATTGCCATTCTGAATAACTCTTGTACGGCCGCCACCCCCGCCGGGTCTTTCCCAAATTTCTTCTTTAAACAGCGCGAGACCATCCATTTCTTCCAGCCCGCTGCAAATTCTATCTTGAAGACTTTTGAGGGCAGCAGTTATCTTTTCTTTCATTAGTATAGGTTTTTTAGGAAAAATATCCGTTACGAATTGCAATTATAATACAAAAGGTCTAACTTTAAAAAATATTTTTACAACAATTTGTTTTCTTTTTTAAGTTTTTATTTGACTTTGCAACAAAAAGTATTAGATTTGTATCAGAAATCGATACCTATTCCGATGTAATTCTATGTATTTAATTGATATTCAATAGGTAATTTGCAATAATTACTCTCAGAAAAATAAACTACACCAAAATAGCATGCGTACTAAAAATATACAGCAGTTCAGAACCCTTTGGCGCAATCAGGAAGGTTATAAAATGTCTGACTGGGACGAAAACTATATAGGTAGCGTACATGATGGTAAACTCTTCGGATTTTACCGCATGGTCAATGGTATTGTAGACAATATTAAAGCTGACCTGACGCCTAAACTTCAAAATGCACAGGACGAGCAGGCAATTTACGAATTTTTACAGAATGCTGCAGACAGTCAGTCTACAGAATGTGCAGTTATTTACGATGAGAACTTTTTTATGGTGCTCAATAACGGTAAGCCATTTACCGATAAAGATTTAAAGGCATTGTTAAACTCATTTCAGGGAACAAAATCCGATAAATCAAAGGCTGAGAATTGCGGTAAAATCGGTCGTTACGGGATTGGTTTTAAGTTGGCTTATCGCCTAATGGGCAAATCTGATGGAGCCGATGAATTATTGAATCAATTGGCCGGACCGCTATTATACAGCTGGCATAATAGTAAACAGTTCAAAGAACTTTTTGATTATAAAGGAGCTGCTGTTAATACTCTTGATAACAAAATAGATGGTAATGACAGTGCCTGGCTGCTTAAAATTATTTTAGCCTGTTTCCCGGTTGGATTGGGCGAAAAAGTAAAGGACCTTGACTATCAGAACAAAGAACTTTTTTCTCAGGAAGAATTGAGTGATCTGGTAGGTTTTATGAATAAACATCGTGATAAACTGGAGAAACTGACGATGCCGCAGGGCTCTTTATTTTTCTTAAAGTTTGGCCCCAAAAAGCATGAAAAACTCAAAGAATCATTGCTGAATATTCAGTCAGGAATCGGTTATTCCATGAACACTTTAAAAACACTTGAAAAAGTTGTTTTGCAGGACACTATTGTGGAAAAATATGGTATTGATTTCGAAAAATTTAGTGTTCAACCCGGCACAGAGGACTTTATGCGGATTGATCCTGAATTTCCTTCCTGTCCGATAGATATTGCTTTGGGCTTTCCAAAAGATTTTGAACAGATGAAGCAGCTGAAAAGATCTCCAAATATTTATCAGTTTTTTCCCATGCGCAATGAAAGGCATAATATGGCCTATTTCATACATGCTACCTCTTTTGCGAAAATTACTGACCGTACCCGCCTTGATGATCAGGGTGAGGCCAATATTGAGTCTTTTCGTTTTATTGCTAAAACACTGAAAAAGAATCTGGCAAAATACAAACAGGAAAACTTTTCTAAGTTTGCACTCATTTATAAGGCACTTATTTTATCGGACAAATCTGATGAGTATGATGCTGATTTGATCAATAATCATCTTTATAATCCAATGTTGGAATTTGTGCGTTCTGCCATTCCGACACATAAGAAGAATTTTTATCTGAAGGATTTGGTCGTTGTCAAAGACACCCGATTGAATATAGATCCGATGAGTCTTGGAATTGGCAAAGAGTGGTTTTTTTGGACTGATCTTGACAAAGACAGAGACATCATGAATGAGGCGGTTAATAACGCTAAATTGGGGCTTCGCCGCTGGGGGCTTAAAGAATTGATATTAGAAGCCGGCTCACAATTGGTGGATAACTTATTGGAACATTTATCTGCTTCAGAATATGCTGTCTTTGTTTCTGAACTTAAAACTATTGAATTTGACTCGGCATTTTTGGAGAAATTTCAATATGTCAAATGTTTCCGCTTTTCTGACAATAAAGGGAATTTGCAATATTTTTCAATAAAAGATCTTCAGAGTCAAACAAATGTTTTTCTGATGAGTGAGCGCCTGATGCCATATAAAGAGGAAATTAAGGCCATGGGTTTTGGTGTCTTGGAATTCAATATACAAGATTATGCAGTAATTTTGAAGCATCTGGAAAAGCAATTGGACTATTTGAGCAGTGACCGCTCTCTATTTCTGAAAATTTCAGAAAGGACTGTATCCGCGAATTTAAGTGCAAAACAGAAGCACCGCTTGTTTGAATTCATGTCAAAACTTAATGGTATTCGAGCAGATGAGCTTCGTAAACTGGCACTTTTTTCAAACGGCTACGGTTTGGTGGTTCCTTTACAAAGTCTTTTGTCGCCAACAGCTAAAGTTGAACCTTGGTTAGAGGACTTCAAAATCAATAAAGCGGAAGATGCAGATGTGTTACATCCTTATTACGCTCAGGCTGACAGTTGGGAGCTGTATGAATTTATCATTTCGCCACAATGGAACAATTTGGTAAAACACAGTACGCTCAAAGATGACGAGACTATAAAGGCATTTTACGAAAGGGTGCTTCAGTATTATCGTTTAAAACCGGGTATGTCAAAGCCTGTTGATTCAAAAACTGTTTATGTCGATGCTGCAACCGGATTTACAGAGCCAAAAGCAGTATTCTACTATAAGACACTATCTGAAGCTACAGACTATAATTCACTTCGTTCTGCCTTTCAAAAGGCAGCCGGATTGCTATTGCCGCACCCAATTTCATTGGAATATTTTGCGATGGACCCGTTTCGTATAATGGCAACAACTGTCTCCAAAGAATGGAAAACGACACTATCTGATTTACTGAAAAATGCTAAAGAATTGATCTTTTCTGCAGCCGAAAAAACTTCTTTTTTTGGACTTTTGAAATCAGTACTTACCCCAATAGAACTTCAAAAGTTGGAACTCTTTGAAAATAATAAAGGAGAGAAAACGGTTCTGTCTAATCTTATCCCGTCAACTTTAGAGGTTGAACACTGGCTTAAGCCTTATCAGATAAAAAAGTCTGAAGACAGTGAAATTTTAATTTCATTCTTAAGCAGTGAATCCGATATTTTTAACAATATTATTGTAGAGAAATGGGAATATATTATTTCTGATACAGAAACCATAAAAAACATTAGTGCTTTTTACAATAGTGTTGAAAAATACTGTCTGCTATCTAAAGCACCAAAACCTATAATAAACGGTCGCTATGTTTATGTAGATAAAGAAGTTGGCTTTGTTAGTTCTGCACAGCTCTGTTATCATACTGCTATGCAGGAAATGGATAACTATAAAGATCTCAGAAAGGCGATAAAAACTATCAGCGATTACTATACCGCTGCTCCTGAAGTATTGCCATTTCTGAATAATAAACCATTCAAGTCAAGAGAAACAGGAGTTGCCAAAATAGTAAAAAATGAAGCGATTCTGAGTAGGGAGGAAGTGATTGCCCTTATGCAATTCATGGACAAAATTAAAGAGGACTTTTTTAAAGTCTTAACTGTTGTTGACTCAGAAAATGCACGTGAATTTCTGGTAGAAAAAAGGACTAGGGCAACGCCATATTATTTGGAAAAATCTCAACTGAAATTAGCCGATAAAATTGCTGATTCATTTGGTGACAGTTATAAACTGCTTCCTTTGAAACTATACATTCCTGATTTAAGAAATGAAGGTTTGCTTATGCATACCTCATTGTTTAATGTACTTTCGAAAGCAAAGGATGTTTCTCCGGAGTTACTTTCAGCTATGATAGTTGAAAGTGAGAGTGCTGATTTGCAGGATTTAGTTATTGGCAAAATTGATAAAATTGTTCTTAGGCAGGACCTCATCTATACTAAGGACAGCTTTGAACATCAGGCACTGCAAATTTTCAGAAATAAAGAGGCAGACCACAGCAAAGTTCGAGAAAAAATCATCATTGAAGCATCTGACGGTCAGCAATATAAACTCACAGAAATTGGTTTCGATTCCCAGTTAATATTCAGTATTGAAAGAGACGGAAAGTACAGTTTGCAATTGTCTGAAATTCTGCCGGAATTTCAAAAATATCAATTGCTGCTTGAATCAGTAATGGAAAAAATGGTTGATTATGAAGCGCTTATTCTTTTAAGAAAAAGATGTTTTGAAGCCGTTGAAATGCCGGTCAAAAGGGTATTATTAGAACTTAAGAAAGCTGGAAATGAACTGCACAATGCAGCTCAACTTGCCTTTGTCATGCTTTTGGCAAAGACAGAAGACAACAGCAAACTCAGTCGGGAATTTTTTGTGAAAAATAAAAGTGCTGAATGGGTTTTACTCTCTCAATTTGATTGTTTCCATTTAAAAAGCTTTTCTTTTATTGATGCGGCATCAGTTATTGACACAGTATTATATAAAGGAATTGAGGTGCTTTTGAAATTAAATGATGGAAAACGTTATTACTTTGAATTTGGCAATCAAAAACTTGCGATTGAGCCTTATCTGGAAAAAAATACCTTCTATTGTTCTCCGCTTTGTATAATGCCTGAAGGAGAAAATGCTGAAAAAATTCAGAAAGAACTTTTGGATTTCTGTTACAAAAAATGGTCCTCTGATGATCAATTAGCATTGAATCTTCAGCTCTATTCAGGGAACAGCGAATTATTCAATGGTATTAATTTCAATGCAATGGTATTTCCGGACAATTATGCGCTCTTAGGGGAACAGGTTCCTGAATGGCTGAAAAATTGGATTGGGAAAGATAGTTCTTCAATAAATTTTGATGACAATGCCGATGTAAATGTAGTAGTAGAAGAAGATGAAAAATTCGTAGAAGAATTGGCAGGCAAAGACAAACTAAGTTTTTTGGTAGCATTAGGACTTAATGCTCATCGATCTCCATTGGTTCGTCTGCGTAGATACCTGCAGAATAAACTAGGCAGAGTTGCTACGCAAAAGCAATTGAATGATATCCACAATAACGGTAAACAGCATTTACACAACAGCATTTTATGGATGCAGTCTGAAGGAACAAAATTTAATTCTGAAGATGATAGAATACATTGGTTAAGAAAATTGTATAATAGTTTAGATCAATTAACAGCAATTACTCCACTTCCTTATATATCAGAGGTTATTGGTAAGGAGGAAGAACATTTTGTTTACAAATTGGATATAAATCCAGAAAAAGAACTTTATTATTTCGATGCCAAGCAGCAGCAATTACTTCGAGATAAATACGAAGTAAGCATGTCGCATGTTTTGAATGTGATGAAGCAATCTGCTAAGAAAATTACCAATATTGCTATCAAAAATCTGGAATTGTCTACTTCTCCGGTTGAAGAACTTTTGGATATTGATCATTTAAAAGCTGAGACCAAAGAATGGGCGGCTTCTCATTATTTGAAATGGCGGGAAGAGGTGCCCTACAGAGTTTATATCTATGACGGAAAGATTCCCTATATTCTTAGATTCCTTGGACAGACAGTTAAAATATTGAGACAGGGGAATGCCGTAGTTCATGATAGAATTGCTTATGCAAACAACCATAGCGGCAATCTGGAAGAGGCTCTCTTTGAGGTTTCAAGTCGAAATGCTTTGTCTGAACTTATGTTATTGCAGTTGCTTCGTTATAAAAATGAGGCAGAAGCTCCTGTTTCTAAACAGCCTGTTATTGAAAAGATAATTGAAAAAGTTCTGGTGCAGGAAATTGTTTCAGAAAACGAAGAGATTATTGAAAATCCCAGATTAGATAAAATAAAGGACTTGAAAAATGTGAATGCTAAAGGCCTCCTTAAAATGACTTTTGAAATCAATGAATTGACAGATGAAATGCTGGAACAGTTAATGAAACTTTCAAAATCTACCAGGATAGTAGTGACCAAAAATGAACTTAAAAAGTAGACTAAATAAAAATGGCGCTGACCCGTTTTTGGATTAGCGCCATTTTAAAATATTGAAATTTTGATTAAAATGTAAATCCAAGATCAATTGCTATCATTGGTAAAACTAATGTTCCTCCGTTTATATCCTGAATCATAACATAGCCGCATGCATAGCTTCTAAAGAAGAGTCCTTCTGATTTTGGCTGATAACGGTAGCCAATGATTGGAATTGAAGCATAATAACGATAGTAATTATCAAATTGCCCAAATCCTAACGCAGCACCTAAGCCAAATTCAAGATAGTGATTTGTTCCGCCGAAATTGTGATTACCGGTTACATGAACGTTGAAATTTGTCTGACTCAGCCAGGAACCTAATCCGCCTTTGGCACTAATAAAAAAACTTGGAGAATCAAATACTACTCTGTCATAGTTTATGGATAATATACCTCCGGTACCGCCTAAGCCAAATGATACTGCATTTTTTGCGCGTATATAATTTGCTTTTTTGTTAGTATAATTGTTCTTTGTCGAATTTGAATAATCAAATCTAATGTGTGAAACCTCTGATTTGGCAATTTGAACTGAAGGCCCCGAAAGATTTGTAATCTCTTTGTAAAAAATATTTACACTGTCGATTAGTATTACCTTTGCAGCAATAATCTTTTCATCTTTCTTATGAATAATATCCTGTGCAGAAATAACATTACAACTGCTAAAGATTAGCAGAAAGAATATAATGGCATATAAAAATAATTTTGAACTCACCTGTCTTTATTTATTCATTAAACGAAATGTCATGAAAAAAGAGTTAATGTTTAAACAACCTAAAACAAAAAAACCATCCTCTTTTTAAAGAGAATGGCATTTTGTAGGTCTGTCTGTTGTCTCAAGTGTTGTATTACTTTAGGTTGTATTACAAAAGTATAACATTTTTTATAAACTAATCAATAAATCTAAAAAAAGTTTTAAAAAAAAGTTATTTTTTTATTTTTCTTAATGTAAAATTGACCTTCTTAAGGTAGCTCTTATGAATTAAATATTAGACCTAAATAGACTATAATATCATGGCAAAAACTCATAAAACTTGGTTTTGTACCAGTTGTGGAGTTGAATCTCCCAAATGGGAGGGCAAATGTTCTTCTTGTGGGGAATGGAATACTTTACAGGAGGAAGTTGTTGTAAAATCGACTCCAAAAGAAGAAGCAAAAAAAGTTTGGACACAAAAGAAAGGAAAAAAAGGAGAACATGTCAGACCAATCAATATCAATGAAGTTCAATCGGGCAATACCCAAAGACACAGCACTGGAGACGGAGAGCTTGACCGAGTATTGGGTGCAGGACTTGTCACGGGATCTATTATCCTAATTGGAGGTGAGCCTGGGATTGGGAAGTCGACACTTATGCTGCAGTTAGCTTTGGCTTATAAAGGAAAGGTACTCTATGCCTCAGGTGAAGAAAGTGAAGAACAGATAAAAATGCGTGCTGACAGATTAGGTAAAACTCTTTCAGAATGCTATCTGATGGCAGAAACAAACCTTAATAACATTCTAATGCAGGCAAGTATTCTTGAACCTGATCTTTTGATTGTAGATTCAATACAGACATTAAGTTCGCAGTTTGTCGATTCTCCACCGGGTTCTGTTTCTCAAGTACGCGAATGTGCTTCCGAATTGCAGCGTTTTGCCAAAGAAATGGATATTCCGGTTTTCATCATCGGACATATTACAAAGGAAGGAAGTATTGCAGGGCCAAAATTATTGGAACATATTGTTGATGTCGTTCTTCAGTTTGAAGGTGATACAAATTATACTCACAGGATTCTGCGTACCATCAAAAATCGTTTCGGTTCTACTGCAGAATTAGGAATTTATGAAATGCAAAGTAGTGGACTTAGAGAGGTATCAAACCCCTCTGAACTTTTGCTGTCTCAGAAGGAGGGTGACCTTAGCGGTTCGGCAATTGCTTCAACAATTGAAGGAATAAGGCCAATGCTCATCGAGACTCAGGCTTTGGTCAGTACAGCAGTTTACAGCTCTCCGCAAAGATCTGCAACCGGTTTTGACCTAAGAAGACTCAGTATGCTCCTAGCTGTATTAGAGAAAAGATGCGGGTTTCAATTTGGGAGTAATGATGTCTTTCTGAATATTGCAGGTGGTATAAAAGTGAATGACCCTGCTATTGACCTTTCCGTTGTCAGCGCGCTCATTTCTTCATTGGAAGATATTGCACTGCCAAATAACATTTGCTTTGCCGGTGAAATTGGCCTTTCCGGAGAGATACGATCCATACAGCGTGTGGAACAACGTATACAGGAAGCAAACAGATTGGGCTTTCAGCAAATTTTCATTTCCAGATATAATTTGAAAGGTTTAAATACCGACAAATTTGAAATTGAAGTAATTCCTGTCTCAAAAGTAGATGAGTTATACAATCAGCTTTTTGCTTAACGCAGAACTTTCATAAGAATAACCTAATTGAAAAAATTTATCAATGTACACGGTTTTTTATTAACTTTGTAAAATTGATAGACAAAAAAGATAATAGTGTTTTAATACAATATGAACGAAAAAAGACTTAAGATATTAAAGGAAACAGCTCATCATCGACAAGGAAATCTAACAGTTATAATTGAAAATATAGTGGATCCGCATAATGTGGGCGCAGTAATGAGAAGCTGTGATTCTGTAGGTATTCATGAAATGTTTTTATTGTTTACGGAAAACAGTTTGGGGCAGGAAGATTTTACGATTGGCAAAAGAGCTTCTGCAGGATCAAGAAAATGGGTGGACTTACATGTTTATACTGATGCAGAATCCTGTTTTGAACATGTTAAATCGAGATATTCTAAAGTTTTAAGCACACATTTTGGTGAAGACTCTGTTTCACTCTATGATTTAGATCTTACTGAATCTGTTGCGCTAATGTTTGGTAATGAAAAGGATGGACTTTCAAAGGAGGCACTTTCTTATTCTGATGGAAATTTTTTAATTCCAATGATGGGTATGACTCAAAGTCTCAATTTATCAGTTGCCTGCGCAGTTACACTTTTTGAAGCCCAAAGACAGCGTCTGAAAAAAAATATGTACGCAGAATCAAATCCATGGCCTATAGAAAAGCGGGAAGCTTTACTTAAAAATTATCTGCAAAGAAAACATAAAGTATATGGCGATGGCAGAAATCATACTTACAGAATAGATTTGGAGACTTAATTTGAAATTGGACTAGTGTTTTTTTGAATAATCTTATTCCTCGAAATTGACATCAATGTATTTAAGCAAAAACGATCTTGAAAAAATGGATTCGCGCTACAGGGCGACTTTGATTAACTCTCTTGCCGGTTATAAATCGGCTGTATTAATAGGCAGCCAATCTATAGAGGGAAAGACAAATCTTGCTATTTTTAATTCACTTATACATATTGGTGCTAATCCTCCACTTTATGGATTTCTCTGCCGTCCGGATACGGTAAAAAGAGATACCCTGAACAATATTCTGGAAACTGGTTTTTATACATTTAACTTTGTCAGCGTTGAACATTACCAAAAAGCGCATCAGACCTCTGCCAAATATGATTCAGATGTTTCAGAAATTGCTGCCGTTGGTTTTACTGAAGCTTTTAAAAATAAATTTCAGGCGCCATTTGTTTCAGAAGCTGCTGTAAAAATAGGCCTTAAATTCAAGGAAAGGGTTGATATAAAAATCAATGGAACCATAATGATTATAGGTAGTATTGAATTTTTGGAAATTGATGTTCATTTGCCTTCCACAGATGGGTTTGTTGACCCTTCAAAAGCCAATTTATTAGCATGTGTTGGACTTGATGCTTATTACAAAGCTGAATTTATCGACAGACTTTCCTATGCTAAGACAGATAAATGGCCTGAAAGTCTAAAATAGTATATTATTAATTTCGACAAGCATATTCTTTATGAAAATTCTGATAGTCACCGCTACTCACTTTGAAATACTTCCGCTTTTAGAGGAGTTGACAAAAAAATATACAAAGGAAACTGAGCATTTGTATAAAAACGGGGAACATGAAATCAGAATTCTGATAACTGGAGTTGGCCTCATGCATACTGCATTTTCCTTGGGATATGAGTTCTCTGCCAACAGACCTGATCTGGCTATAAATGCTGGTTTGGCCGGTTCATTTGATAGAAATATCAATATTGGAACAGTCGTAAATATTACTGCAGAATTACAGGCCGACCTCGGCGTTGAAGAACGGGATGGCCGTTATACAGATATGTTTGAATTGGGTCTTATTGATCAGAATCAAAAACCATATATAAATGGTCGTTTGTATAATACAGATATTAATGGTTTTGATTTCTTACCCGCAGTAAGAGGTATCTCAGTTAACAAAGTACACGGAACTTCCGGAAGTATTGAAAAAATAATTGAAAAATATCAGCCGGATGTAGAATCTATGGAAGGGGCGGCCTTTTTCTTCTCCTGTCTTCAGGCTACTGTTCCATTTATGGAAATTAGGGCTATTTCAAATTATGTTGAACCCAGAAATAAAGAAAACTGGAGCATTCCATTGGCAATTGATAACCTAAACAGTACTTTGATCGATTTAATTGATATTTTGGCAGCAACTGAATCTAAGTAAAAAAATCTGATGACCCATTTTGTAACAGCTCTTTTTTTTGTAATCTAATCTGATATATCCTTTAACGGAATTAGACCTTTTCAAAGCAGTGTTTCTCCTAAAAGAAGGATCTGTTTATAAAAGAAGCTTTGCTTCCAATTTGGAAATTGAGTCCCAAGCCGGCAGACCATCTATTACTAAAATCCGTTTGAGGTTTGAAGCTGTTAAATTCTAATTTTGGATTGATGGACAGGCTAAGATCATCGCTGATGTCAAAATTCATGAGATGAGCATCCACAAATGCATCAGCCACAGTCAGTAAATAAAATCCAACAAGGCCAACAACAGAATATTCATAAAATTTTTGATAATTATCCCTAAAGAGCTTCATATCAGCCTGACTTTTATTTGGATCGTAGGTGTTCACGGTGAGGGGATCATCATCGACCATTGCGAGATATGATCTGCGATAACCCGTATATTTACTGCCATTGTAATAGGCCAGATAGCCCAAACCGCCGATTCCACCATATACAATCGGTAATTTCCAGAATTTTCTGTTATAGATCTGTCCGGAACCGGGAATAATTAAGCCTAAAATCAGCGCTTTTTTGGGGGAATGATTTTTAGGAAATGCTTTAGGATATGATTTGGTATTTTTCTGGATTGTGCTGTCTTTTTTTACAATCAGTGAATCCCGCAGAGTACTCAAACTGTCCTGTTGAGCATAAATTTTTATTGGGAGACTAAATAAAATCAAAAAAAGACCAAGTACAACGAAGTATTGACCAGAATTTCTATTTACATTTATTTCTACCTTCGACATTATAACTAGTTATTTTTCAATTGACTCCAGGATTCTGTTCAGATCTTCATTATCTTCAAAACTGATGACAATCTGACCTTTTCCTTTCTCGTCCACTTTAAGTTCTACTTTTGTGCTTAACATTGATTTCAGACTGTCGCGAACCCGCTGATAAGCAGCAGGTAATTTCTTAACAGTTGTTTTCGCTTTGTTTTTAACAGTAGTTTCCTGATTCTGATATTGTGCAATAAGCTTTTCTGTATCTGATACAGAAAGACTGCGTTTCAATACTTCTTTATAAACGGTCAATTGAATGACAATGTCAGCTATTTGGCCAATTTTTTCAAGATGCTGCAGTGAAATTGCACCTTTGGCAAGACCCTGCTGCAATTCAGGCATCGATTTGCCCAATATTTTTACATAATGTTCAACCTGACGGACAGATATACCTTTTTCAATAATCTCCTTGCAAATCACATTGACCAAAGAAAGATCCTCGACATTGACCAATGCGCGCGCATGTCCCATAGAAATATTCTCTTCTTTTATCGCAGCCTGTACATTCGCAGGCAATTTTAACAAACGAAGATAATTGGAAACAGTACTGCGTTTTTTACCGACACGTTTTGCCAAGGTATCATGTGTGAGTTTCAGCTCATCCATAAGACGATCATAGGTTGTAGCAATCTCTATCGCGTTAAGATCCTGTCGTTGAATATTTTCTATCAGGGCCAATTCAAGCATGGCATCATCATCGGCAATACGGATATAAGCCGGAACTGACTCCAATCCGGCCAATTTACTGGCACGAAGGCGACGTTCACCTGAAATAAGCTGAAATTTTTCACCGCCAAGGTGACGTACTGTGATTGGCTGAATCAGTCCGTGCAGTTTTATGGAATCGGAAAGTTCATTCAGTGCTTCCTCATCAAATTCAACACGGGGATTAAAAGGATTTGCTTCGATGTTGGCCAAAGGAATTTCATTGACAGTTGTCGAAAGCTGGCTTACCAATTCTTTCTTATCTTCCGTCTGAAGATTAGTGTTCATCGTAGATAAGAGGGCGCCAATGCCTAATCCTTTGCTCTTTTTCATTTTATAAAAAGTTTATGTAAATTTGTGCTTTGATTCAGTGTTTTCCGATGGCAAATATAGGCTTTTTTTGATGAAATTTCACGGATATTTTGGCGTTACAGCCTTTTTTAACTGTTTTTATTGATAAAATTTTCTTAAAAGCGCTCCAAATCGAGCAAATAAGACAAAAATACTTTAATATTGGAGTCTCTTATTTATGTTTTCGACTACTGAAATTGACATAGCTACTTATGGGCTTTATATATCCGTCGTTTTTATGGGCTTTGTTGGCAATTGCCATTCCCATTATTATACATCTTTTTTACTTCCGCCGATTTAAAACGGTATATTTTACTAATGTACGTTTTTTGAAAGAAGTAAAGGAACAGACTGCAAACAGACAAAAAGTTCGCAATCTATTGGTTCTCATTTCCAGAATCCTGACCATCATTTTTTTGGTACTGGCCTTTGCTCAGCCTTATTTTGCAAAAAAAGGAGCCGGCTCACAGGAGGGCAGTAAAGACATCAGCATTTATTTTGATAATACTTTCTCCATGTCGGCAGAAAGTGAAGATGTACGTCTGCTCGAAAAAGCAAGAAGCAGAGCCGAGGAAATTATGGCAGCTTATGGCCCTAATGACCGTATTCAGATTCTCACTGCAGATTTCGAAGGCCGTGATCAACGTATGTTGAGTAAAGATGATGCAATTTCCAGAATTCGTGAAATTAAAACTTCATTCAGTGTTAAAGACCTGACAAAGGTTATCAGCCGCCAAAAACAGGCCCTAAAATCGGGAAATAACAAAAATAAAGAAATTTATATCATCTCCGATTTTCAAAAAAATGCCAGTGACTTGTCGGTTTATACTGACAGTATATACAAACTGAATCTTATTCCACTGCAATCTGTTCAAAACCGCAATGTAGGCGTTGATACAGCCTGGTT
Source organism: uncultured Bacteroidota bacterium (assembly GCA_903854205.1). Taxonomy (GTDB): domain Bacteria; phylum Bacteroidota; class Bacteroidia; order Chitinophagales; family Saprospiraceae; genus Saprospira. The sequence continues at coordinate 14,108 of CAINVS010000273.1, forward strand.
TGAATCTCCGGTTCAGTCACTGAATCAGCCAAATGCACTGATCGTAAAAGTTCACAACTATTCTGATGTGGAAATGTCCAATATCAGAATTTCAATGTCCTTGAACGGTGAACTTCGCCCTGGTGGAACATTGATTATTCCGCCAAAAACCTCAGTTTTGGATACATTGAATGTAACTATTACAAAAACAGGATGGTACGAGGCAAAATTAAATGCAACCGATTATCCGATAGAATTTGACAATGATTATTTCTTTACCTTTTATGTAAAAGAAAAAGTAAATCTGCTCGAAATTCACAATGGCGCAGCAAACCGCTTTGTACAGGCTGGTTTCAAAAACAATCAATATTTCGTGGCCTCTAATTCTGCCTCCGGTCAGTTGGATTATTCCAAACTTGGAGAGCAGGATCTACTTATTTTGAGTGATTTAAAATCTGTATCTACAGGACTTGCTTCCGAATTGAAAACCTATTTGGAAAATGGTGGCAACGTAGTTGTTTTTCCGGCAAAGGATGCGGTATTGAATGATTATAATGCATTTCTTAAATCTTTAAATGCCAATGAATACGGCGCAATAGATAAAAGACCAAGAAATGTTTCCTATATCAATTTTCAGGATTTTATATTCTTCGATGTATTTGAAGATAAGAAAGATAACCTGAAACTGCCTTCCACAAAAGGAAATTATAAACTGTCACAAAGGGCAAGCAGTAACGAAGAAGTGCTCTTGCGCTATCGCGACGGAGGATCATTTTTAGGCAAATACAGCATCGGCAAAGGTAATTTATTCCTTTGTGCTGCGCCTTTAAATACTGACTTTTCTGACCTCGTTCAAAATGGTGAAATTTTCATCCCGATGCTTTACCGCATGGCTTTGGCTGGTGGAAAAGACAGAAAAATAGCCTATTTTATCGGTAAAGACAATCTGTTGGAATCGGATAATAAAGTTTCCAACAATGAAACTGTTTATAAAATGGCCGGCGAAAGCGGAGAATTTATTCCCGAACAACGCAGAATGGGCAGCAGATTAACTCTTGGGATTAATAATCAGGCTAAATTGGCAGGTTTTTACAAACTCTATCTTAAAGTTGATGAGGTTTTGGATCGATTTGCTTTCAACTACGACCGTCGTGAGTCAGCATTGGAATTTTTCAGTGCGGTTGATCTGAAAAAATTATGCGGTGAAGAGGTTACAGTCATTGACGGAACTTATACCAGAGACTTTAAAAATATATTGGCAGGTGAGAAAAAAGGTACGCCAATCTGGAAATGGTGTCTTATTTTGGCCCTGGTATTTTTATTGGCAGAAACCCTATTACTGAGGTTGATGAGTGAAAATCAAAAACAACAGAAGTCAGTAGTTAGTGACCAGTAGCCAGTTTCCAGCCATTTCAGCAGAAAAAGCAGTGCCAGTACATAGTTATAAGTGATAAGTTAAATCTTAGACTTGTTAGACTTTTGTCCATTCTCAAATTCTCAAATTTCCAAATCCTCAAATTAGTTCAATGTCCGATAACTCGATCAGTCTGAACAAATACATCAGCGAGACCGGTATCTGCTCCCGCAGAGAAGCCGACCGTTGGATAGAATCAGGAAGAGTTAAAATAAACGGCAAGGTCGCACAGAAAGGAAATCGCGTGATGGAAGGCGACACTGTGACTGTTGATGATAAACCGCTAAAAGCAAAGCCAAAAACAGTTTTTATTGCATTGAACAAACCTGCAGGAATCACCTGTACAACCGATCTGAAAGACAAAGACAATATTGTCGATTTTGTAGGGCACAAAGAACGGATATTTCATATCGGCCGATTGGACAAAGCATCTACCGGACTGATTTTTCTGACAAATGACGGAGATATTGTCAATGACATTCTCAGGGCAGAAAATAATCACGAAAAGGAATATGTTGTTACTTTAGACAAGCCTGTGACTGACATTTTTGTAGAAAAAATGAGCAAGGGAATTCCTATTCTTGGCACCAAAACCAATCCCTGTTTCGTTGAAAAAATCGGCAAAAATGCATTTAGAATTATATTGACACAGGGGCTTAACCGTCAGATAAGACGGATGTGTGAATATTTGGAATATAATGTACTTACGCTAAATCGGATAAGGATTATGAATATCAATCTGGAGGGATTGAAAGTAGGGCAGTGGCGGAATCTCTCGGATGCAGAACTGACAGCATTAAAAGCACTCATTGACAATAAGAAAAGTGCTGAATAAGAATTCTTTGAATTGTAAAATAAGAGAGATTTATTTCGCTTTCAAATTTAATAACCCAATTTCCCGGCATATAAAGCCGCATAGCGTGCAATATATTTGCCTAAAATATCAAATTCCAAATTGACGGACTGTCCAACTTTTAAATGCTTAAAAGTGGTATGTTCGTAAGTATAAGGAATGATAGCAACCAAAAAAGTATTGATTGTGGGACTTACCACAGTGAGGCTTACTCCATTAATACAGACACTGCCTTTGTCAACCAACAGATGTTCAGGATTCTGTGGGTATTCAAAATAAAAATGCCAGCTTCCGTTTTTCTCTTCGATAGAAGTGCAAATACCTTTTGTATCTACATGTCCCTGTACAATATGTCCGTCCAAACGGCCATTGTAGATCATAGCCCGCTCTAAATTCACAGTATCACCAAGCTTGAGTTCACCAAGATTTGTTCTGTTCAGTGTTTCCTGAACAGCTGTCACGCTGTAATTTGTTCCTTTTATGGATGTAACTGTCAAGCAAACGCCATTGTGGGAAACGCTTTGATCAACTTTTAATTCAGCGCTGATATCTGATTCAAATTCAAAATGAACATTTGTTCCTTCCGAAATAATATTGACTACTTTGCCTTGGGTTTCTACAATTCCTGTGAACATACAATTAAAATTTTGGGCGTACAAATTACGGTTTTACACCTAAATTATACGCCCTTTATATTTGATTACTTATTGATATAAGAGAAAGTATCTGTTTTGGTAGCCTTTGCCTGATGGAACTGCTCTACAGATTTCAGTAGATTTCCGTTTTCGTCTTCCAAAAATTCTACACTGCGCACCAATTTGGCATTTTCGTAATCTTTGTGAACTGTACGGGTTACTGTTTCAGTATCACCTTTGTATTCGTAACTGATAACAAGTTTAGAACCGGAACTGTGGTAGATTATGGAATTTTCAACCAAACGGCCTTTGTCGTCAAACTTAGGTGCCTGCTCGTCAATCACTTCTTCTACATCTTCGTCTTCGTCATCGATCAGGTAAATGTATTTTTTTACAGAGCTAACAAGGCCTTTTTCGTCATATTCAAAAACAATTTGCGCCTCTTCTTCCTCACCGTAAAATTCGCCTACACTCATCAATTTATCGCCATCCCATTCCAACTCATAACCTGTTGCAGGCTCTTCACCATCAACCTCCTGAGGATAAATATCCATCAAAATTTTGGTCAGACGGCCTTTGTCATCATAAGTATAGGTGTCAATATCGCGGGAATCATCGGCAGTTTCAGAATATTCGCTTTTAATCAGCTGATCTTTGGCATCATATTCATAAGTCCAGATACAGGATTTTTTACCCAATTCATAAAGTTCGATTTTCTGAACCTTATCAACATAAGAATATTTGTATTCCTCCACCAATTCACCTTTCTGATTGTAATTTATCAGTTTTGAAGGTCTTCCCAATTCGTCATTCTCAACAACTGAAGAACGGAAATTGTATTTTTTGCCTTCCTCGTCAATGAGGGTTTGCGTCTCAGAGCTTTTTATATTGCTGGCTTTGATGACCGGTACTAAATCAATAGAGGTGAATTCATCCACCAACCAATTGATGTTCTTTTTATTCGATTTTGACATGATTTGTATTGAAATTTAGTTTGCTTATAATTTGAGTATAAAAGTAAGACTTTTTTTAATCAGTTACAAACTTTGACTTGCGAATGAGGTTCAAAAGTCGTAATTTTGAACAATCCGAATGTTACATATACCTATTTGCAGTAATCTGTTGTTTTTTGTACTGTCAATTTTTCTATTCATCCTAGTCTATAATTTATAATGCTCGATTTTGTTCACCTTCATTGTCATTCTCAATTCTCACTGCTGGATGGCGCTTCCGGGATAGGAGATATGATGAAAAAAGCCGCAAAAGACGGCATGAAAGGCGTTGCCCTTACCGATCACGGCAACATGTTCGGCGCATTCAAATTTGTAGCCGAAGCTGAAAAAAACAACATAAAACCCATTGTAGGCTGTGAGTTTTACATGGTAGAAGACCGCCATAAAAAGGCATTTTCGAAGGGTAAAAATGAACATGATAAGCGTTATCATCAGCTGTTGCTGGCAAAAAACCAAATCGGTTATCAAAATTTATCCAAACTCTGTTCTCTCGGTTTCATTGAAGGGCTTTACAGTAAGTTTCCACGAATCGACAAAGAATTGCTCGTTCAATACCATGAAGGATTGATTGCCACGAGTTGCTGTATCGGAGCCGAAATTCCGCAGGCTATCATGCACGGCAAATTGGACAAAGCCGAAGAATTAATAAAATGGTGGCTCGATCTGCTTGGTGAAGATTTTTATATTGAAATTCAGCGCCATAAAGGATTGGATAATATTGATGATCTTGGCATTAGCCAGGAAGACATTAATCAGCAGCTTTTGATTTTTGCCAAAAAATATGCTATCAAAGTCATTGCCACCAACGATTCCCATTATGTGGAAGAGGATGACTGGGTAGCGCATGATATGCTGCTTTGTATCAATACGGGTTCGCAGGTAGCAGATGAAAATCGTTTCCGTTTCTCCAGCTCCGACTTCTTTTTTAAGTCGCAGGCCGAAATGAACAAACTTTTTCATGATGTTCCTATGGCCATTGACAACACTATGGATATTTTCCATAAAGTTGAAAAATTGACACTGACAAGAGATGTTTTGCTGCCAAACTTTCCACTGCCTCCCGAATTTTCAAATCAGGATGACTATCTCAGACACCTGACCTTTGTCGGAGCACATAAAAGATACGGAATACTTACTCAGGAGATTCAGGATCGTTTGGACTTTGAATTGGAAGTTATTAAAAAATCTAAATACCCTGGTTATTTCCTTATAGTTCAGGATTTTACTTCTACAGCTCGTCAACTCGGCGTTGCTGTTGGCCCTGGCAGGGGATCTGCTGCGGGTTCTGCTGTTGCCTATTGTATAGGTATTACAAATGTTGATCCGATAAAATACGATTTGCTCTTTGAGCGTTTTTTGAACCCAGAGCGTGTGTCAATGCCCGATATTGATATTGACTTTGATGACGTCGGCCGTGAAAAAGTTATCAATTATGTAATCAATAAATACGGCAAAAATCAGGTAGCACAGATCATCACTTATGGTTCTATGGCCGCTAAAACTTCCCTTCAGGATGTAGGCCGAGTGATGAACATACCACTCGATGATGTGAAGCGGGTAAAAGAAATGTTACCGGATGATTTGAGTGTTACGTTGAATAAAGTACTATCTGAGGGCGATGTAGAACCAAAGCTTAAAGAAAAATTAAATTCCGAAGAATTGGAAAAAGCCTATGCATTCCGTGAATTGGCTAGTGGGAAAGACAAGATTGGCGATATGATACGGAATGCCAAAAAGCTGGAAGGCTCAATACGCAATACAGGAATACACGCCTGTGGCGTAATTATTACTCCGGATGATATTACTAAATATGTCCCTTGTACAACTGCCAAAGACTCTGATCTGCTCGTAACACAGTTTGATAACTCGGTAGCGGAATCTGCCGGGCTATTAAAAATGGACTTTTTGGGTCTTAAGACTCTTACCATCATCAACGATGCCTGTAAAATGGTAAAAGAGAATCATGGGGTCGATATTGACCCCGATCTTGTTCCTCTGGATGATGCTAAAACTTATGAACTTTTTCAACGCGGTGAAACTGTCGGTGTGTTCCAGTATGAAAGTACGGGCATGCAAAAATACATGAGGGATCTGGTTCCAACCAAGTTTGAGGACCTTATTGCCATGAATGCCCTTTATCGACCGGGACCTCTCGAGTATATCCCTGAGTTTATCGACCGTAAACATGGACGCAAACCTATTGTTTTTGACCTTCCGGTTATGGAAGAATATTTGGGCGAAACCTATGGTATTACGGTGTATCAGGAACAGGTGATGTTGCTTTCGCAGAAAATTGCAGGTTTTACCAAAGGTGAAGCCGACGTTTTGCGTAAAGCGATGGGTAAAAAACAAAAATCGGTCCTTGATAAAATGAAGTCTCAGTTTGTTGATCAGGCTAAGGCAAATGGCCATCCTGAAGATAAATTGGAAAAAATATGGACCGACTGGGAGGCCTTTGCCTCTTATGCCTTCAATAAGTCTCACTCTACCTGTTATGCATTTGTTGCTTTTCAAACCGCATATCTGAAGGCGAATTACCCGGCGGAATATATGGCTTCCGTATTGACCCATTCCAAAAGTATTGAAGATATCAACTTCTTTATTTCTGCCTGTAAATTACAGGGCGTAGAGGTTTTGGGGCCGGATATCAACGAAAGTAAAATGAATTTCTATGCCACCAAAGGCGGTAAAATCCGTTTCGGACTTTCTGCGGTTAAAGGTGTAGGAGAGGGGCCGGTAGAAGAAATTCTGAAAGCCAGAGAAGAGGGTCCTTTTACCGATATTTACGATGTTGTACGTCGGGTAAGCCTTCGTGTTGCCAATAAAAAATCATTTGAAAGTTTGGCCTTTGGCGGTGCCTACGATGCATTTGCCATGCCCAGAGCTGTTTATTTTACGCCATTCGATGATAAAACAACCTTTTTGGAGGCTATACTTCGTTATGGCAATGCCTATCAGAAACAACAGTCTGACACAACAATGTCTCTATTTGGCGATTCTGCTTCAGACGATACCCTTCCTGAACCCAAAATACCTTCAGCTGAGGAATGGCCATTGATGCAGCGTTTGAAAAAAGAAAAGGAAGTTACCGGTTTTTATCTTTCGGGACATCCTTTAGATGATTATAGGGTTGAAGTACAGCGTTTTGCTACCGCTATCAATAAATTGGAAGAACATAGAGATCAGGAAGTGGCAATTGTCGGTATTGTGACCGATATGCAGCATCGGATGAGTAAAAAAGGCAGTCCTTTCGGCAATTTCACAATTGAGGATTATGATGGAAGTTATCAGGTTGCATTGTTTGGTGAAAACTATATGCGTTTTAAACATTTACTTGTTGCAGATGCAGTGTTGTATGTCAAAGGAAAATATTCGCCAAAATGGAGTGATAATAACAGTTACGAGCTGAGAGTGAATGAAATTCGACTCTTGGATGAGGTCCGATCTGAAAAAATTAAAGGCATTGTGATCAATTTGCCTATTCAGACAATAACAGAGCAGTTTATCAATGAATTGGATAATGTTTGCCTCAATCATGGCGGAGATCAGACTTTGACAGTAAATATTTTGGATGTGAATGAAAAAATTAAACTCTCACTCATGTCCTTCAATCGAAAAATAAATGCAGACAGTCTGTTGGTGAATGCCTTGGAGAAAATGGGCATAGATTATAAGGTAACCTAATTTTTTTGTTTGGAACGATAGCCCCTTTTTGATTGTTAACACATAGTCTTTCATCTAAAACCCTAAAGTCAGCATTTATATCATGGAAAATCCTGAACTGAATCCTGCCGATGAATCCGGAAAAAAGGATTTTATTAACGAAGAGCCGCTTGAAAAAAAAGGCCTAAAAATCTCAGAAAGTTGGGCTTATCAGACATTTGTCAAAATAGCAAACCGAATCATAAATAAACCGCTTTCTATTTTCAGACTCATCAAACAGGTTATTGCAAATATACAACGTTATGAATCTGTAAAGGAACTGACCAAAGATGTTAAAGACCATATGATGGTAATGGTCAGGCTTGTAAAAGCTTATGCAAAAGGCGAATACAGAGGAATTTCCTTTCAGGGAATTTTAGGGTCTTTAGCTGCACTTTTATACTTTGTTGCACCTTTGGATTTTATTCCCGATTTTCTGATTATCGGTTTGGTAGATGATGTGGCCATCATCATGTGGGTGTATAGCAACTACAGAAATGAAATCGACGCCTTTCTCGCTTGGGAAGACGAGAAAAAACTGCGTATTGAACTGAATGAAGATGAAAGGATTTAGTTAAACTGCCGGTATCTTAGCATTTTCCAGACATTGTCTGAAAAAATCCTGATCGAGATAATTTTCCAATTTCCAAAAATGACCAAGGGCCTGCCTTTTGGTCATTTTTTCTTCCGCCTCAATGCCAATGAATGGAATATTGAGTGAGGCACAGGTTTTTAAATCCCAAATACCGTCACCAACATAGACAATCTTTTCAAAATGGGTGATATCATAATTCAATTTTGCCATTTTAATGGCATTCAGCATAATTTCCTGACGGCTTAAAATTCCATCAGACGTTGAAATTGGCAGGCTTTCAGGTAGTATTATGCCTGCTGCTTCCAGTTTCAATTTTGCAGCAAATGACCAACAGCCGGTTGCTAAAGCGACCTTCCAATCTGAATTTAGTGAACTTAAAATAGATTGAGCACCTTCTACAGGATGAAAAAGTTCAGGTTTGTCGACCTTCATTTCATTCAAATGCAATTTGATCATTGATTTAAAAGTCTCGATTTCAGTTTCCTGAACTTCTTTGCCCTGGTTCCAAAGGTATAGTTCTCTAACGATATTTTGATCTGTATATTGTATAAACTGTTCAGGGACAATTTCTTTAATCTCGGAATCAATGAGCATTTGTGCTGTTCTTAAAAAACAGAGTTCGTCGGCATGATTTGTCAGAGTCAGCGTGCCGTCTATATCGAAAATTACCAGTTTCATATATTTAAACTAAAAGAAATGGAGCCTTTGGGGCTCCATTTTATGAGTTATACTAATTGCATTTAATAAACATTTCAACCCTTCTGTTGAGCGGACTGCCTTCTTTAACGATAGGCTGCTGTGAACCATAATATTCAACATCAATGCGGAAAGGACTGATACCCATCATGGACAACCATCTTTGCACCTTATAAGCACGTTGTTTTGACAGTTCCATATTTCTTTCTTTTAGACCAAAAACATCAGAGTGACCGATTATGGTAGCTGTTGCCTTGGGATTATCTCTCAGAAATTCATAGACATAACCCATAGTTTGCTGACAAAGCACCATTCCTTTAAAGTCAGTTGTATTGTCCTGAAACTGAATATTATCCAATACCATTTTCTGGTTGCAACGAATATCTGATTTGCTTCGCAATCTTGGGATTGGATATGGATTGGTAGGATCTTTTTTAATCACATCCTTTTTTGGGTTGTCTACTTTTACGACAATCGGATCCTTTTTAGGTTCAACTTTAGATTTGTCAGATTTGGGAATCCCAAATTTGTCTTCAAACTTTTCAATTTTTTCCTTGGAGTCTTCAACTTTACCAAGTTCTTTATTGTCCCAGGTTTTTAGTGCTACGTCAAAACAGTTAAAATGTGTTTTATCGTTTTCAAATCCTTCTCCCTCAATCAGATCAACTATTTTTTCAGTGTTTGGCAATCGATCAAAATGTACCTCACAACTAAATGTGGTATAATCATATCCTTTTATGGTTTTGAATTCTTTTTCGGATGTCAGGTTTGATTCCATCATCACACCGTTTCTTCTGATGTTTTTAACAGCTTTAAGCCTGAAATCTTTACCATTTTTGCCTTTCAAATACCAGGCCATTTCATGCCCTGGTTCATAGAAGGTGGCAATGTGTAGGCTATCACTTACAAAGCGAAAATAAAAAATAGTAGATGATTTGGTGTATTCTATCTTGTCAAGGATATAATTGTCTTGCCATTTACGGTACACGGGTTTATAGTCTGAGTATTCCTGCGATTGAGCAAATGCTACATTGAAATTAAGCAGTAAATTTAAGCATCCTAAAAAGATATACTTTGACATTATGGACTATGTTTATATTTTATTTGATGATTGAATTTGTTTTACTATTTGCCTTGCAAAAGTAAATTTTTCAGAAAATATTTTCAACCATTCATGAAACCAAACAGCTGGTTTTGATTCTATTTCCTGATTTTTAGATTTCTGGAAATCAATTGCATTTAATAAACATTTCAACCCTTCTGTTGAGCGGACTGCCTTCTTTTACGATAGGCTGCTGTGAACCATAATATTCAACATCAATGCGGAAAGGACTAATACCCATCATAGACAACCATCTTTGTACTTTATAGGCACGTTGTTTTGACAGTTCCATATTTCTTTCTTTTGGACCAAAAACATCAGAGTGACCGATGATGGTAGCTGTTGCCTTGGGATTATCTCTCAGAAATTCATAGACATAACCCATAGTTTGCTGACAAAGCACCATTCCTTTAAAGTCAGTTGTATTGTCC
>CAINVS010000274.1 GCA_903854205.1 uncultured Bacteroidota bacterium
GACAATAATTCAGAAAAATATTCAGAGGACTTCGGTCCTCTTTTTTATTACCTTAAATTTATGGCTTTTTAATTTAAAAATACATACATTCGTAAAACATTATAAAGCCGGCAGCTGCTACCGAAGGTTAAGTTCAACAATAGCTACTTGCAATTTTTGCGGGTTAGGCTCAATTGCTTAACTTGGCAAAAAACTGCAAGTTGCTGCAAAACCTTAGCAATAATTAAATTGACAAATTATGGTTGGATTAAAAGTAGGCCCAATCTTCTATAAAATTGGAACAGGAAGTTTCTTACACTGTTTTTTTTCAACTATCGCTGTTAGGCTTGAAAACGGGAATTGGGGGAGTGAATACCCGATACTGATGAAGCAATTGTACCAAGCTGAGATTTTGCCTGGTGATATTAATTCACTAAATAAGGAGTTAAACGATATTAAGGCTAAATTGAAAAATATTGAAATCGATCAGGTTGTTTGGGATATAGACGATACAAACAAACAGCCTCCTTGGGGAGATAAAGTGGCAGAAAGTATTAGCGATCTTTCTGATTATTTTGTGACTAGTGATGGAAAAGATTTGTTTGAAGTTTTTTATTCAGCTACTGATGCTTGTCAAAGGCTAAGTCGCAATCTTTCAATCAAGCGTTTGTAAATAAATTATATGCAAACTATTCCTAACAAAACCTAAACTGCATTGAAACGCAGTTTAGCCAAACCCTTAGCGGTCATTTTAAAAAAGCAAACACCTCAAGAAAAATGAGTTGGACCGACAATAAGATTTTATTAGAATATTCTAAACATACACCCTGTCAGGAAATATTTCAAGGAGTGTGTGACGAGCTCGGTAAACATTACGAAACTAAAGGGTTCAAATATTCTCGTTCCAGACCAAAATTAACAATTGAAAAAGGCAATATCAAGCTTGTAATTGCATTTTGGTCAAGTAGAAGTAATATTCCAGGCGATTGGGTTAATCTTGAAATATTACCGAATTTCTATTCCAAACAACTGGCTAAAACAAGTGACAGCAAAGGTTTTCTATTTGGCCATACTGGTCTTTTCTATCATAAGTATACAGACAATCCCAAACAAATATTGGTCAAACAAATATTTGGCGGAGAATTGGAACGAATTGATGAATACAGTAATGAGTCAAAAATAATTGAAAGTAACAGCTGCAATGTTTATGGAATTGACAAAGAAAAATTCGATTTAATTGTGCAGTTTCTTGATAATAAAATTGTGCCTTGGGCTTCAAAACTTGCGACCGAAGAAGGAATCCTTGAATTATTAACAAACGCCAGTCCGACAAGAATTTGGTCTTTAAACGGGAAAGGTTCAAATTCTGACTTTATAAAATACGTTCAACTCAATTTTCCAAATATCAATATTGAGAGTGAACTCGATAAAAAATAAAAAACGAACCGGTAACAGCACTCTAGTGAGGGTTACAAGTTTGACATACTCACTTGACAGAATAACGAAAATGGAAAAAATAAGAAGCATTTTAAATTAAAAGGACGAACATAAAAATAAAATTTGACTAACTGTTCAGAATAGCGCTATGGAAATTAAGATAGAAAATCATGAAAGCTTGGACCCTCAATTTGAAGACACTAAAGTATATAGTATTCCCAGTAGTTATGACCTTAATGAATTGGACCGATCAATACTAGATTTAATTGACCCCAAAACTTTAACATTCTTCCATCAAAGTGAGGATTATTTTAAAAAATTCTCTAGAGCAGTTAATTCAGAAATCTTACAAAAATTTATCAGTAGACTATCTGAACTCGAATTTACACTTGTTGTTTTGGAAAGAGCTAAGAACAATAGAGATTATAAAGGAACAGAGAAAGGAGGAGCATATATCCGTTTTATTGACCCGGAAAAAGAAAGCTCTAATTGGGTAATTGATTTGGAACCAAGAATGTATAATCCGGATCACTATCCTGCAGAGTTACTGAATCTATTGAAATTCGGCACAATTAAATTTAGTTATTATCTGGACGGAGCCCAAATGTGGAAATTAGGAAACGAAAATTCGGTAAGTAAAAATGAGTTATTTAAATTGGAATTGCAATACTTGGATGATATTGATGGCAACTTTCCGTACGAGGAACTAAGGATAATGTATGAAGATTATTGCGGCAGTTACATCTTTTATGATAATAATCATGAAGTGTGGTATGGAGGGATGGAGGAAGCTGGCATTGTCAAAATAAACCTATCCTTAAGTGAAGTTATTGATAGCATCATCTTAACCCACATGAAAGAAGAATATCCGAGCATCGTCACCATTATTGAAGGAAAATATTTAACTAATTCTAACATACGCTAAAAATGATAGCCGACCTGCGGGACGGCAACGCTTTGCAGCGCTAATCTTTAGCGGTTATTTTAGAAAAAAAGGATAAAAACAGAAAAATATGAATATCAAAGAACTTAAAAACAGAGAAGACTTTTCTAACGATGACAAACTGAATAGAATCTATTCGCAATTTGGCGAGCTTCTTAACGAATTAAAGAAAAAAGAGTTGAGCCAAGACGTTTACAAATTAATAAACGAAAGTGTTGACATATTAAATTTATCAACTTTTAATGGTGCTCAATTGACTAAACTTCTAAAACAAAAACAAACAGCAATTTTAAAACAAGTAGAAAAAGAACACAAAATAGTGCCTAAAAATTACTATAGAACTTTATGGATGGTGTTGGGAATGAGTGCATTTGGCCTACCAATTGGTGTTGCTTTTGGACTTAGTATTGGCAACATAGGACTTTTAGCAATTGGACTTCCAATCGGAATGGGAATCGGAATTGCAGTTGGAATGTCGATGGACAAAAAAGCAATGAATGAGGGGCGACAACTTAATATTGAGATTAAGAATTGATTCACATAAAGAAAGCCGACCCGCTTACAGCCGTTTTGCAAAAGCGGGGGTTTCATGCTTCCATGAAAGTGAAGTGCTAAATTCAAGCTTTGTGCATTTAATGAAGTTTAGTGCTGAAAATCCCCACCTTCGGGTAGCTGCAAACCGTTAGCGGCAAGCATAGCAGATGATAGAATAGACACAATAATGAAAAAAAAAAATCTAAGAATTATTAAATACACTTTCCTAATTGGAATAATAATTTTTCTTTTCATAATTCTTTATCCTAGGACATATAATGTTCCTGAGTTTCAACAGAGGACAGGGACACAATATTGGGACTTGCCGACAGGTTCCAGGATAGGCTATTCTCTAATAAAATCGAAAGGGGCAAAAAAGGCGTATCCGGTAATCTATTTACAAGGTGGACCAGGTGCACCGATATTTGACTCAAACATCGAAATATTATCCAAACTTACAGACTACGGTTACGACTTGTATTTGTATGACATAGTGGGCTGCGGACATTCTAACAGACTTGACAATATTGATGAATATTCTGTTGACAGACATAAAAAAGACTTAGAAGAAATAATTAAAAAAATTGGGGCTGAAAAGGTTATTTTAATTGCACAATCCTGGGGTGCAATGTTGGCAACAAATTATATTGCTGATTATGAATTGAAAATTGAGAAAATAATTTTTACTGGAGCTGGACCTATTCTTCCTATAAATTACGAACTGGAAAAAATAAATGCTCCTGATAGTTTAAATCTTAAAGCTCCTATGTTTACGAATGCTCAAGGCAGTCAAAAAGCATATAATTTGAGAGCTAGAGTCGTAAAGTTTATAGCAGAAAAATTTGGTTACAAACTAGCATCAGAAAATGAGATGGATAATTTTGCAACAAAATTAAATTTTGAAATGAATAAATCTACAGTTGTTGACGCATCGAAAATTAAACCCAAAAGTGGTTATGGTTATTATGTAAATATTAAAACCGTGCAAAGTTTCGACAAAACCGCTGATAGACGAGAAGTCTTATCAAAATGTGAAATACCAATTTTAATTATGAGTGGACAATTTGACGGTAGAAAATGGAGTTACACAGATGAATATTTAAAATTATTTAAAAACCATCAATTAGTAATTATCCCCAAAGCAGGACATTCAATAGCTGTTGAACAACCTGAACTTTACATTAATACAATTATAAAATTTTTAATCGAGTAATGCCAGACGATAACAGCACATTTGCAATAGGCTGGTTTTAGCTTTGCTGATTTACAATTCTTGCTCCACAGACAGTTTTGTGGGCATAGAAATTTGACGGTTTAACAATCGGACAAATGTGTGAATCTTACACCTTTTAATGCCAATTGTGTAAAGACTTAGATTACTTAGTGCTATTTTTTTAACCCAGATCCGTCATTAGAGTTCGTGATGAAAGCCTAAATGGCAAAGAACCGAAGGACCGTGAAGCGAAAATAAGTGCTCACGGTTTTTTTTTGGGGGAAGAACCGAAGGACCGCAAGGCGAAATAGTTGCCCCTATTTTAAAACCCAAAAAACGAGTAAGTGCTTAGTTTCA
>CAINVS010000275.1 GCA_903854205.1 uncultured Bacteroidota bacterium
ATTGTTTACAAGGTTTTGTGAATATATTATTTAAAAAATCTAACCCTTGATTCGAATTGATATATATAACATAGACTATATTAACGAATTAACTACACACTTTTTTACCCTATCCTAAGAAAATCGCAACTTTTTCTCAAGATATTTTTCACGATTCAAAAAGCCCTTTGAATGTCCAAAACCCATTCAAAGGGTTTTTTATGGCCACATTATTATGCAAATCAGGTAATCAACTACCGGATTTGCATGAAAATAATGGCTTAAATTTATGCAAATCCGGGAATCAATTCCTATTTTTGTATCAAATTTTAACAAGATGGTCAATAGAGCAATTGAAAATTTATTGAAGGAATATGCCGGCGAATTTCGGTCGCTGCTGCTGGTAGGCCCCAGGCAATCGGGTAAATCAACCTTAGTAAAAAAAGTTTTTCCCAATAAGCCCTATATTTCGCTGGAGAATATAGACGAGCGCGATTTGGCTGAAAATGACCCCAGGGCTTTTCTTGGCAGATTTCCGCATGGTGCAATTCTGGATGAGATACAGCGGGCGCCGGGTTTGTTCAACTACCTGCAGGAGATTTTGGACAACAGCACAGAAGACGGACTTTTTATACTGACCGGCAGCAATAACCTGCTCCTGCAAAGCGATATTAGCCAGACACTGGCCGGAAGAATCGGCATACTTGACCTGCTTCCCCTGAGTATCGATGAAATAAAAAGTTTCGAGCCGGATGAGTTCGATGTCAATTCATTGATATTGAGAGGCTCTTATCCCGAAATCTATCATAAGAGAAGAAATCCACAACACTGGTACCCTTCCTACATCAGAACCTACATTGAGCGCGATGTAAGGAACATCAGGAATATTGAAGATATCAGCATGTTTGTAAAATTCCTGCGTTTGTGCGCCGGGAGAGTGGGCCAGCAACTGAATGTGTCATCGCTGAGCAATGAATGCGGCATTAATGTAAAAACCGTAAACGCCTGGCTGAGCGTATTGGAAAGTACCTACATCATCAAATTACTGCAGCCATACTATAAAAATTACAACAAGCGAGTCGTAAAAACACCCAAGTTATTTTTTTACGACACGGGAATTGTCTGTTCGTTGCTTGGTATCAGGAATACAAAGGAATTGTCGGTCTCCAGTTTCAGAGGAAATCTTTTCGAGAATTTATTGCTGATGGAAATAATGAAAGAGATCAGTAATAATGGACACCGGACAGAACTTTACTACTGGAAAGTCAATAATGGCGTCGAAATAGATATTATTGTGGACAATGGACAATCGCTGACGCCTATCGAAATTAAATCGGCACAGACCTATTCCAGCGATTTTGAAAGCAATCTGACAGTTTTCAACAGATTGAGAGCCGAAAAAGGGGGAATGATAGTTTACGATGGGAAGATTAATTTTACAACATCGGGACAAACGGAGGTTTTTAACTGGGAAAGACTGACTGAAAAAATTAAAGGCATTATTTAAAAATAGCCTTTGTATGACAGTTATTCAAAGGTTTTTTTTATGAAGTTTGAAGGCGGCACATTAAATAACAAAATGTTAACATTTTATGCAAATTAGGTAATCGATTACTATATTTGTACGAATTAAATTGAAAAGATGAAAGGGGAAATATGAAAGAAATAGAATTTATAAAATTGTTTACCAATAATTTATAAATTATGCGATTAAAATTATTAAGTATATTCAATTAGTTCAACTAAAAAAAATGAAATTGATATATGCAGGGTCGAGTAGCTATTTTCGACATTCCATGAATAGCAATTATGATCCTAATCTGACGCATTAAGCCTTCCTGACAAACTCCGACTTCAAACTCATTGCCCCAAAGCCATCTATTTTACAGTCGATATTGTGGTCTCCTTCGGTGAGACGTATGTTTTTCACTTTAGTACCCGCTTTTACAGGTTTCGGCGCACCTTTTACAGGTAAATCTTTGATAACAATAACCGAATCGCCGTTTTGCAATTCATTGCCATTGGAATCAATCACTTTTAAGACAGTATCGGCCATTTCAGCATCAATTTCGGCCTGATCCCATTCGTGGAAACATTCGGGACAAACCATCATATTATCACTTTCGTAAGTGAATTCTGACTTGCATTTTGGACATGGAGGCAGTTGTGACATAGTATTAAGTTTTTTTAATTGTAGAGAGGTAGTGGGTTCTTAGCCCCAAAACCTTATTGCGGCAACAAAGGTAGGTAAAATATATGAAAAAGAAATATCTGTACTGTTACCTACAAAAAGGGACCGTCCTCTCAGGCA
>CAINVS010000276.1 GCA_903854205.1 uncultured Bacteroidota bacterium
ACTTTTTAACTTTGCGCAACACTTCTTTTGCTTTGCGGTTAATTTTAAATTAGTTTATACCTGTCGGAAGCTACGAGCATCTTTAATCTTAACTCAGGTATCTGCCAACTATCGGCATTCTTCTGCCTATTCCGAAAGATTTGGAAGAAACACGGAGTACCGGTGGCATCTGCGCCCTTTTAAATTCATTGATATTAACCAATCGGAGTACTCTGCGCACCAATGCCTCATCGAAGCCCATTGCTATAAGCTCTTTTGGCCCAATTCTTTTTTCAATATACTGATAGAGCACCTTATCGAGAATGTCATAAGGCGGCAGACTGTCAGAATCTTTTTGGTCGGGGCGCAATTCGGCACTTGGCGGTTTCACGAGACTGTTATTAGGAATTACTTCAGCGTCTTTATTAATATAGCGTGCCAATTCATAGACCTCTGTTTTGTACACATCGCCCAATACGGCCAGTCCGCCCGCCATATCGCCATAGAGTGTGCCGTAGCCCACAGCAACTTCACTTTTATTGGAGGTATTGAGTAGTATGCTGCCAAATTTATTGGACATGGCCATAAGCAGCATACCGCGGATGCGCGCCTGAATGTTTTCTTCGGTTATTTCCGGTTTTGTTCCCGCAAACTGCGTCTTTAAGGCAGCTTCAAAAGATTTGAAAACATCTTCAATGTAAATGGTATCGTACTGTATATTAATAGTCTGAGCCAGCGTACGTGCATCATTTATAGAATGATCGGAAGAGAACTGTGAAGGCATGAGCAACACACGTACATTAGCAGAACCCAAGGCTCTTTGTGCCAAAACGGCCACTACGGCCGAGTCGATACCGCCGGAAAGTCCAAGAATGGCTCTTTTTAGTCCAAGTTTACCGAAATAATCGCGAATGCCCATGACAAGCGCATCGTGAATAAGGGCAATTTTTGTACTTGGCTGTTCTCTATGTTCCTTTCCCTGCCAAACATCGGCCAGATTGTATGTGCGTACACATTCTTCAAAAAATGGCATTTCATCAAAAACATTCCCGTTGGGAGACATGACAATGGATCCGCCGTCAAAAATCAGTTCTGTTTGTGATCCGACATGATTGACATAGAACATCGGTACATGGTATCGGGCAACATTGGCTTTCAGCACATTTACCCGGTTGTCGGCATGCTCAAAGTTGAAGGGAGAGGCCGACAGATTCAGGATAAAATCGGGTTTCTGATCCTGCATTTCATCCAATGGACAGATTGTATAGAGCGGATTTTCATTGCCCACATTCCAAATATCTTCGCAGACTGAAAGGGCAATGCGTCTGCCTTTAAATTCCACTACTTTAAATTCGGTAGCAGGTTCAAAATATCGGTATTCGTCAAATACGTCGTAGGTAGGAAGCAGGGCTTTGTGCTGTTTGTGCAAAACCTTACCTTCATAGAGGAAAAATGCAGTATTGAAAAGATCCTTGCCTTCCACCACAGGATTGCGGCTTGGCGCCCCCACTACTACAGCAATTCCCTCTGCCGCTTCCGCTAATTTTACTACGGCAGCTTCACTCTGATTAATAAAGTCATTAAACTCCAAAAAATCCCGTGGAGGATAACCTGTAACGGCCAATTCACCGAATACGACTATATCCGCCCCCTGCTCCTTCGCCGTCTGTAACGCCTCGAGCATCTTGTTCATATTGTGTTCGAAATGCCCAATGTGATAATTGAGCTGCGCCATTGCTATTTTCATAATATTGATATTTTTATTGTTTTTAGAGACATTATTCAAATATAGCAAACTTTGATTTAACGCTGAAAAAATTATCACAAAATGCTTCAAATGCTGTTAAATTGGGACAAAAAAAACCCCAAGAAGTCTTTCTTGAGGGATCAGGAATAAGTTTATTTTTCTAATTTTTTCTGTGCTTTCTTTTCCATATAGGCTTCGTATTCTCTGGCCTTTACGTGTACTATTGTGCCGTCATCTTCTGAGAATACAAGTTCTCCGTCGCGCAGTTTTTCCTGAGCAAGCAGTTTTTCAAAGGCGAGTTGGCAGCCTTTAATAATTTTTAGGCCCAACTCTTTATAATCCTGTTTTGTCATTGGCTTTTATTTTATTAAAAACATCCATATTAAAAACCTTAATATCATTTGAACTGTATCCTTCTGCTACTATTTCATAATCTGATTCTGAGGTATTGACAATCATCCAATAATCCACAACAGGCATATACAGTTCAAAAAGATTTTTTATACCTGCGTAATATCTGCTGACAATTGTTTCTTCGGGAATATTGTGCCCGCCTCTTAAAACCCTCTGTTTTACACGTTCTTTTGCCATTTCGGGCGAGGCAAGCCAGAAATATAACAGGGTCACCGAATAGCCCAATTCTTTTGCAACTTTCACTGTATTAACATACGAACGGGAAGCCAAAGTAGTTTCAAAAGCAAAGTCTAAATTTGCTTTCAATAATTGATCAATTCTTTCCAACATAAGTCGGCCTGACTGCAAAGCAACCGTTTCCGGTTGAAAAGGAGATAACCCTTTTGCAATTTCATCGGCATTTACAAATTCTCTACAGTTCAATATTTCCGGCAATACAGTATATGAGGCAGTTGTTTTACCTGCCCCATTACAACCGGAAATTATGTATAAATTTGCCATTAATTTTATTTGTTAAGACAAGTCAATCGGTAAGATCAGAGAACTCACCCCTCCCTACGGGTATCCCCTCTCTCAAAAAAGAGTGGAAGCCCAATTGTCAATAATCAGCGGCGGTAAAAAGCCAGCTTCTATTTTATAACTTTAGGCTAACTCACCCCTCCCTACGGGTATCCCCTCTCTCAAAAAAGAGGGGAAGCCCAATTGTCAATAATCAGCTGCAGTAAAAAGCCAGCTTCTATTTTATAAC
>CAINVS010000277.1 GCA_903854205.1 uncultured Bacteroidota bacterium
CAGGATAGGTACAACTCTGGATAATGAATATTGGCTCTCTTTATTAAATGAATAGGAGAAATTTCTTTCCATTCTTTCTCATTTGAAGCATAAGTTCTTGCTATTTTGTATATTCCTAATGCTATTTTGGGATCTGCACCAGTTCGTTTTATTGCTGCTTTTATTTCACTGAAATCTGAAAATGGAGAATCCAAATACACACCAGGGCAAAGTGAAGCTACTCTTGAAAACAATTCAGGGTGACTAAGCCCCAAGATTAAAACATTTAGACCACCCATCGATTCACCTAGTAAAATTCTATTTTTTGGTTTGCCTATTTTGGATTCAATTAGCGGCAAATTGGATACAAAGTCATCCATTAAACCGCTTTCAACTCTAGAATTCTTTGGTGTTAATAGCCATTCAGGTCCATAAGAAACCAGCACGACAGTAGGGGGCTTTATATTTGATTTTTGCCAATATGACTGAATCAATGATGTATAGTATGTGTCATCATTCCAGATTGTATGATCTAAGTTTCTTCCATGAAAATGGTAAATGATATCTTGATTAACACCGGTGCTTGCGCTGTATATTGCAAAACTCAACTTTCCTTTTGTAAAATTTACTGATTTTGACGGTATAAAACTTACTTTTTGAACGCCATAAGGCCTGGTTAATTTCCCCCAAATCAAATAAAGACTCAATAAAAGGATTAGGAAAACACAAAAGACAATTATTTTTTTAACAGAAATGGTGATCGATTTCATAGACTGTTCATTGTTAGATTTTTACAATTCATTGGTTTTAATGTAATCATCTTCAGAAGATTGTCGTTTGTTATCTTCATTGTTGCTTAAACACTTTTTCTGAAAAATCGGTAAAGGACTTTCCATCGTAACGGAATAAATAACCACCCCTTGAACCGAACCAAAGGTATCCATCATTATCTTGGGCAATAGTCATAACCGAATATAGCCAACCTTCTTTATTCGTTAAAATTTCTTTCGCAGTAACGTTAGAAAAGGACTTTCCATTGTAAAAACAAATGCCCACCCCAGTAAAATCGCTGCCGAACCAAATGTTCCCATTTTTATCTTCAAAAATGCATGAGACATCATTATTGCCCAGGCCATCTTTTTTTGAAAAATTGGTTATGACTTTCCCATCATAACGGTCAACACCCTGGTTTCTGGTGCCAAACCAAATGTCCCCATTTTTATCTTCTAACATGCACTTAATCATATCATCGCTAAGTCCATAGAATTGTGTAAATGATTTTCCATCGTAACGATACACTCCTCCTTGAGCCCATGAGCCGACCCAAATGTTTCCAGCTTTGTCTTCTAAAATGCAAACAAGGACTTCATGCGATAAAAAATTAGTGAAGGATTTTCCATCGTAACGATAAACACCCTTATTTAATGTGATGAACCAATAGTTTCCTGCTTTATCCTGCAAAATACTCCCAACTTGTTTTGGAATTTGAGAATAAGAATCACTAGAGGAATACCCATTACTGCTATTGGTTGTCGCAATTGGGAAATTAATAAAAGTTTTTCCATCGTAGTAACAGACCCCAACATTAGTCCCAAACCAAATTTTGCCTATGTTGTCTTCATAAATGCAAGAAACATCATTGCTGCTTAAACCGTCTTTCTCTGTGAAATTAGCAAAGGATTTTCCATCGTAACGATACACTCCTCTGCCCGAACTTGCAAACCAAATGTTTCCATTTTTATCTTTCAATGCATCAGAAACAATATCACTTGCTGGGTCAGAGGTAATCGAAATTCCAACTGTTTTTGTTGTGTCCTGCCCTTTGCAGGAAACGATAAAAAAGAAAAACAGAAAAAGTGAATAAACTTTCTTCATTTTTTAAAGCTGTTGAAATGTGAATCTCATTTTGGTACAAATTTATGTTCGTCCTGCCCGGAACTGAAGCCAGTAAAATTACTAATGATGAAGTTAAGAACAAAAACTCAACAGAATTACGTCTGACTGAACCGCTGCTGATAGCGAACAATAAGATGAGGATTTATTCGTCTGCCAGCATAGCCGCAAACCCCAATGTTAGTGGCTGCCTTTATTGTCTTTTCGTTCAAATGCTAATGTTTCAAACCACGCTTTTTTAGGTCTACTTTTTGGATAACCGTTTTCAGTGCGAAACTTTTTTCGTTCTTCGGTAAAGTCCCACCACGTTTTTTTCGTGTCATTTGTGTTTGCAAAATTCACGACTAATCTAAATTGGTCTTCAACGCAAGGGTCAATCCAATAACCTTTTTTCTGTTCGTATTCGTCTGTGAGTTTAGCACCGTCTTTGTGCTTTAGTTCGGTGAGTGAATAATAACCTAAAAACACAAGGTCTTCGGCAAACTTTATTCCGACTGACGGAACGGTTTGAAATTCTGCTAACGCATAAATTTCTTTTGCTCGTTCAGTTGTAGCGTTTAACAACACTTCCAATTCGTCAGTTGCGAAGTCAAGAATGTTAGCAATTTTGATTTTATTCTTTCTCAAATTTGCTTTTTCAATGTCCGTTAGCGGAAGTTTCATGTTGGTTTTATTTTTCATCTTCGGCAAAAGTCAGCAAATAACCGTTATTATCTTCTATTGAAAATTCTGTCGCACTGTAAAATGTTTTTTCAAGTCCTTTAATACGGAAATATGCGTACGCTTCGTAAAGATAAACCAGGAGCATTAAACCTCCAAGCACCCATAATTCTTAATTTTATCAACTTGATAATGAATAGATTGAATCCTGAACGGAGACGAAAAAAATACAAAATACGCATTTACCTAAACCCCAATCTCCACTCCAAACCTAGCCTGAATTTCCTGCCTCAACTCTGCGACATCCAGCAGTTCCTTGTAACGCTCCAAACGGTAGAGTTCATTGAGCAGGGTGTCAATGATGATTGCTTTGGTGTCGTCAGCGGCAAGTATTTCAGCATAGGGGAGCACCAACCATAAAAAAATATCGGTTTTATATTTCCTTACGTTAGTCAGACTCTTTTC
>CAINVS010000278.1 GCA_903854205.1 uncultured Bacteroidota bacterium
ACCCCTCTTGCAAGAATGAAAATCTTGAGTCCTAACCGATAGACGAACGGGCCAAAAAGGCAATTTGAAAATTTAGTTGGTAACAGTTAAATTTCCAAAAAAATGAAAGAACTTTAGAAAAAGCATAATATGACTGCTGCAATTGCTACGTAATCATATCATTTAAAAGTTGTAGCCGGTAGGGGAGTCGAACCCCTCTTGCAAGAATGAAAATCTTGAGTCCTAACCGATAGACGAACTGGCCAATAAGTGTTTTGCGGATGCAAAGGTATGTATAATTATTGTATTTTCAAATTTTATTGTATTTTTTTAAAAAATTATTTGCGATAATTAATCCTCAAATAAAATATTCAATAGTTAGTTTAATAATATTAGCTTCATTTTTTAGTAGAGCGAATCGGCAACCGAAGATAAAGAAAATAATAATCAAAAAAAGGGTTAAAAAACAATAAAACTTAAAATTAACCTGATCCAAAATGAGTGTACAATAAAGAATTATTTTTAGCAGAATTCGGAAAAAAATTTTAAACTTGCAGTTGGAAGTTTGAATTCTTAAGTAACTAAGACAAAAATAAGATGAAAAAAACGAAAATTGCGATTAATGGTTTTGGTCGAATCGGCAGACTTGTACTTCGTGAACTGTTGAAAAAAACTAACGCAGAGGTCGTTGCCATTAACGATCTTACGGATTTAGATACTCTTGCACATCTTTTTAAATATGATTCTTCACAGGGGGCATTCAATGGCACTGTAAGCCATAACGAAAATGGTATTTTAATCAATAATACCCAAATCAAAACTTTTGCATTTAAAAATCCGGCCGATCTTCCCTGGAAGGAATTGGAAATTGATGTCGTATTGGAATGTACCGGTATTTTTAGAGATAAAGAAAAGGCTTCATTGCATTTGCAGGCAGGGGCAAAACGGGTTATCATCTCAGCTCCGGGTAAAGGGGAGATGGCAACAGTTGTTCGCGGTATCAACGATGAATTGCTGGCAGGCACTGAACAAATCTTTTCAAACGCATCCTGCACAACCAACTGTCTGGCACCGCTTGTGAAAGTAGTACTCGATAATTGGGGAATAGAACAGGCATTTATGGGTACTGTTCATGCATATACTGCCGACCAGAATCTTCAGGATTCTCCGCATAAAGATTTGCGCAGAGCAAGAGCAGCAGCCATAAATATTGTACCCACCTCCAGTGGAGCAGGAGAAGCCCTTGCTATAATCTTCCCCGAAATTCAAGGTAAAATTAGTGTTTCCTCATTGCGTGTACCCGTAATAACAGGTTCTTTGGTTGAAATGATTGTAGTGTTAAAAAATCCTGCACTTTCTGCCGAAGCAGTGAATAAAGTTTTCAAAGCTGCTGCTGATGGTCATTTTAAAGGAATTATGGAATACAGTGAAGCGCCTTTGGTGTCAACAGATATCGTAGGAAATCCTCATTCCACCATTTTCGATGCTGAACTCACAACCCTCAATGCTAATATGTTAAAAGTAACTGCCTGGTATGACAATGAGGCCGGTTATTCTGCTCGTCTTGCCGAAGTTGCAGTGATGTAAAATTGATAATATCTCTTCATTTGATAGCTTAATTTATTATGAAATTAGAAAATCTTCAAATAAAAGGGCAACGCATACTAATGCGTGTAGATTTTAATGTTCCTCTAGACAGCAGTAATGCCGTAACTGATGACACCCGTATAAGTGAAACCCTACCAACTATTCGTTTTTTATTGGAGAATGGTGGAAGACTTATTCTGATGTCTCATTTAGGCCGTCCGGAGAAAAAGCTTAAAGAGGACGGATCATTAGACAGAGAAAAATTCACAATGCACCATACTATTGCTGCTTTGTCTAAGCTTTTGGGACAAGATGTTAAATTTGTAGATGATACTATTGGCCTTAAAGTTGAAACGGCAGTGAATAACCTGAAAGACGGAGAAGTCCTGATGTTGGAAAATACCCGTTTTTACAAAGAGGAAACAAAAGGTGATGAGGCTTTCGCCAAATCTTTGGCGTCTTTAGCTGATATCTATGTCAATGATGCTTTTGGTGCTGCACATCGTGAGCATGCCTCAACAGCTACAGTTGCAAAGTTTTTCCCGGCAGAAAAAAAAGCTTTCGGATTTTTGATGCGTTTAGAATTAGAGAGTTCGTCAAAATTATTGAACAATCCCCAAAAACCTTATGTCGCTATTTTAGGAGGAGCCAAGGTTTCTGACAAAATTCTGCTTTTGGAAAAACTTGTCGATATTGTCGACACTTTGATTATAGGCGGTGGTATGGCTTATACTTTGCTCAAAGCAAAAGGTGCAAAAATTGGCAATTCTTTGGTGGAAGAAGATAAATTGGATGTCGCCAAAGATTTTCTTGCCAAAGCTGCTGCTAAGGGAGTTGCCGTGTTATTGCCGGATGATTCAATTGTTGCCGATAAATTCGATAATGCAGCCAATACTCAACTGCTGTCAAGTTTCGAAATTCCAGATGGTTGGATGGGGTTGGATATTGGACCAAAGGCTACAGCAATTTTCCGGGCCGCTATTTTGTCAGCCAAATCGATATTGTGGAACGGGCCTATGGGTGTTTTTGAAATGAGCAGTTTTTCGAAGGGTACTCAGGCTATTGCCGAAGCTGTTGCCGAAGCTACTGCAAATGGTGCCTTCTCTTTAGTTGGGGGCGGAGATTCTGTCGCAGCCTTACACAAGTCGGGCAAAGCCGATGAAGTAAGTCATGTATCTACTGGAGGTGGAGCAACTTTGGAATACCTTCAGGGAAATATCTTGCCTGGAGTTGTTGCTATTGAATCATAGGTTTTTGATAAATGCAAAAAATAAAATGGCTGTCCCGAGATTTTTTTAGGACAGCCATTTTATATGTAGTCAAATTCTGCTTTATGGAGTAGGTAAGTTTTGCTTGATGACAGGTTCAAGGATTACATCAATTTCCTTTTCCTTTTCCTTTTTCTGACTCTTCATATAATCTCTTAATGCTTTTTTTCCAACTATGAGTGCTGTTCCAAGAAAAGTGCCGATTGCCAAACCTGTAATTAGAGCCATAAAGGCATTTGGTGCTTCTCGACTTAAGGGGTAGATAGGTTTGTCAATAGCCTGAAGCAAAGGAGTTTGCTGTTCCAACGCAATTTTAGCAGCTTCAACATTTCGTATTGCCATAAAATAGGCTTCCATTTCACCGCTTAGCTTCCTTCCAAGATATTGGATTTCAATCTCTTCAGCATGTTGTCCCATTGCTGCGAGATTATGGGTATTCAGATAGCTAATGTAACCTTTTTCAGCCCTATCCATTTCTTTCTCCAATGAGTCTCTTCTAATTCTTGCTGCCAAGTAGATTCTTCGCTGTTTTTCTACCGATTTTTGAGTATAATAAGTGTTTAGTTCTTTGTAAAAGCGGAGTAAAAAATGGTAAGAAAGTTCTTCGTGAGATGACTTAAATTTAAGGGTCAGAATTCCTGCTTTACTTACAGCATCAGAGAGTTGACCTTTGATGATATTGTTACATACCGTCAGCAGAATATAGTTTTGATCTCTGCTAAACCCGTCGGTGCTGTCATTTTTAAAATAAATATTTGCATAGGAAGATTTAGTTTTAGACCATAATTCTCTATAACCATTCAACTCAATGATATGGTTTATAAAATAATCTTCCCTATATTTTCCTTTTCTATTTGGAAGATTTACTTTTTGAAAAAGTACGAGCTCTAGAGTCTTTCTTGTTTTAATAAGTTCCTGAAGCATCGGCATGCCACCACTTTGTCCCAAACCCAAATCGGGATCCAATGCCCCAATTCCTAATGAACCGCCCAAAACCTGCTGCATAAAACTCTGATCAGCTCCGGATGATTCATTGAGGGAAAAATTTAGAAAAGCAGTGAATTGTACAGGTATTTTCTTTTTGGACTGATACATGTAATAGCCTAAAACAATAGCCAATGCAGCAATAACCCAAGAATATTTCAATAATTCCCAAAGATAGATTTTTGCTAAGTTTAGAAGTTTTTCTGCAGAAAAACCAGCATTATCTGTTTTTGGCTTTTGGATGTTATTAGTATTTGACATAGCTAAAATTTAAGGTCTTGTAATTGCTCTTACAAGCGCAAAAAGTGTTAATCCGGAAGTGACTATGGCAAAAGAGTCTTTGATAACTACATTCCAATCAATAACGCGTCTGTTTTCTTTTACTTTTTTGTTGCGGGTGTGGGTGTCTACATAAACCATTGCACCTTTTTCCACTTTTGGATAGCTTTTGAACAGCACAAAATTCTTAGTTTTCTTTACTTTTCCATCTGCATACCGTACGAAAATGAGTCTTCTTCTGCCGCCATTTTCCCTGTCGATACCGCCGGCATAAGTCTTAACATAGAATCTGGCATGTTTACGTTTGTGAAAAGGAACATTTACTTTTAAAGGATTTTGCATTTGAGCAATTTTATCCTTTGTCAGCATCTCTTCTTTTTCCAGCTCAGTTTTAACCTTCATAATATTCACTTTCAATTCTAGTTCTGCAATATCAGATTTTTCTCTAATATGAGGATGATTAACCCTACCGGCAATTGAAACCAAATCTTTAATTTTGGGAACGGTAATAACATCACCTTCTTTCAGATGATAATTGAATTTTGAATTAGTATCTTTTACAACTTCGGCAAGATTTAGAATGACATATCCTTCATCCTGACGGAAAAGTTGAGCACCTTCCAAAAATGCAATATCAGTAATTCCGCCTGCACGAATCAATAAATCATGTACTCTTTCATTCCTATGTGCCATTGTATAGATGCCGGGAAAGAAAATTTCACCTTTAATTTCTACGTTTTTCGGCAGTTCAAAGCCTCGGGACAATCTCACAAAAACCTGATCATAAGGTTTTAGCAGAAAGTCGTCAGCGCCCTCAACTTCCAAACTGTCAGTAATTTGAAATTGCTGCAAAATGGTGACTGTTGAACCGTCAACTTTCTGTTCCAAACGAGAAACTTCAATGATACTTAGTGCAGCTTCATTTTTTATGCCATTCCCCAAATAAATGAGATCTGCAAGACTCAAACTGTCACTATGCCTGAATGTTCCGGGCTTACGAATAGCTCCAACAAGATTTATATTGTATTCATCAACAAAATCAGATTTGAATTTTACCTCTATATCATCAAGGGCTCTGAGATAAGTATTAGACTCTGTTTCCATATCCATCATAACAGAGTCAACATTGATGTTAATGTATTTTATTGAAAAATCCGGTTGGATTCTTTTCACATAAATTCGGTCCTTAACAGCAGAATACATAATTCCCGATTGAATCAATATATCCTTGATACGGATGCCTGGTTTTAACTCATATTCACCCGGTAATTTTACAGCGCCCTGAATAGTTACATAATTGGAATAGGCTTCATTTATTGGAGAAATTGTAATAATATCTCCATTCATAAGAGTAAAATCTGAAGAATTCTTAAGCAGTTTTCCCAAATCAATATCAATAATTGATTCCTCATTATTGGTGTAACGTCTGATCTGAATATTCCTCAAATAGGCGTCAGCTGCCATTCCGCCTGAATATTGAAGTACTTCTTTCAGGTTTTCTCCGTCGATAAGTTCATAATGATATGGCCTTTTTACAGCACCTTTTACTTCAACAACTCTACCGGCGATTGGTACAAAAATATAGTCATTGTTGGAAAGGAAAAACTCATCTGCCACATTGGGGTTTGTCGCAAATTTATAGATATCCAAAATTCTTGTCGGTTTAGAGCTGCTTACTACTTTAATAGTTCTTACACTACCTATCTGATTAGGGCCTGAAGAGGCTACCAGGGCATTAAAAGCGGTGTTTACAGCAGGTATACTATAGCTGCCCGGATTAAAAACTTCACCCGTAATATTGATAGTAATATTTCTGGAATAATTGAGTTGAATGTCCAAAAATGATCCTCTCATATTCATATGATTAGCCAAACGCTCTTTTATGGCTTCATTGGCATTGCCAAAATTCATACCTTTTACATATAATCTTGGAATCATAAGGTTGGGAATACTCAAATCAATATATCCGTCAGGGCCTATTGATACAGCTTTGCTGAAGTCCACAACTCCCCAAACAGTTACGTTTAACTCATCACCTGTATTGAGGAGATAGCTGGGCAGTGCACGTAGGTCTCGGGTTCTGTCAAAAAGAGAGATACTCTGATCTCTAAAGAAATTCTGGCCCCATATTTTTGCTTCCGGTAAAGTTGTCTGACGCTTTATTGCTAAAATATCCTTCTCTTCTTCTTCATCTTTGATTTTTGCCTTATCCTTTTCAATTTCAGTTTTTACCTTTTCTTCAGCAGTTTTTAACTCAGATTTTTTTTCAGCATTTTTATTATTGGGATCACCTGTAGGTAATATTGGCTTTTCGGTGCCTCCCGATTTTGTTGGATCAATAATAGGAATAGATGGAACCTGTGCAAATAGTTCCATGGATTGAATAATAATAAAAAGAAAAATCTTACTGAATACAAATACTTGATTTCTCATAAAGTGAAGGTTATGAATAAAAACAGAAGTTATTATTTAGGATTAGAATATTCTACCTGTTTTTATATTGCTGAGCATAATATTCTGCGTAGGCACCGGAAGTGATGTTATCCAACCAATCGGTATTTATCAGATACCAGTCAATTGTTTCTGACAAACCCTGTTCAAAGGTAATACTTGGTTCAAAACCCAGCTCTTTTTTTATTTTTGTAGCATCGATGGCATAGCGTTTGTCATGCCCCGGACGGTCTTTCACAAAGGTAATCAGCGCTCTTGATGTTCCTTGCGGGCGGCCCAAGGCTTTGTCTGTCTGATCGCAAAGCAGATGCACAAGGTCAATGTTTTTCCACTCATTATGTCCGCCAATGTTATAGGTTTCACCAATGAGACCCTTGTGGTAAATCAGTTCGATGGCGGCGGCATGGTCTTTTACCCAAAGCCAGTCGCGGGTATATTTGCCATCACCGTAGATAGGCAGCGGTTTTCCATTTTTAATGTTGTGAATACAAAGCGGGATCAGTTTTTCGGGAAACTGATTTGGTCCGTAGTTGTTGGAACAGTTGGAAACAACTGTCGGCAGGCCATAAGTGTGATGATAAGCACGCACAAAATGATCAGAACTTGCTTTTGAAGCGGAATAGGGCGATCGGGGATCATAAGCAGTTGTTTCCAAAAAGAAACCTTCCTCACCCAAACTTCCATAAACCTCATCGGTGGAAATATGGTAAAACAACTTGCCATCCATATTTCCTTTCCATTGTTCCTTGGCTGCATTCAACAGATTGAGTGTGCCGATGACATTTGTTTCTACAAATGCCAGCGGATTTGTAATGGAGCGGTCAACATGCGACTCGGCAGCCAAGTGTATAATGCCGTCAAAGCGCTGTTCGGCAAAAAGTTTATTGATAAAGGAAGCATCAACAATGTCTCCCTTTACAAAACTGTAATTTGGTGATTTTTCAACATCTTTAAGGTTTTCCAGATTGCCGGCATAAGTCAGTTTGTCCAAATTGACAATCTGATATTCAGGATATTTGTTCAGAAAAAGTCTTACAACATGTGAGCCGATAAATCCGGCACCTCCGGTGATTAGAATTTTTTTTGACATATTACTATAATGTTTTTGCTAAATCAATTTCAATTAAATGCTAAATCTATTAAAAAGCTTTCAATGTTAATCCTAATATCCTCAAAATTTGTGCCTTCAGTGATATGTAAAACCCTAAGAATAAAGTCTTTTCGGTTTTTCAATCTCAAATTATAATCCCGATGGGACATTTTCAAATTTTCAAATCTCCAAATTTTCAAATCAAACAACTACCTTTTTAAAGTACTCATAAGTCTTCGCTACCCCTTCTTTTCTGCCCACTCTCGGATTCCAGCCCAAAAGCTCCTGAGCAAGAGTAATATCCGGTCGGCGTTGTTTTGGATCATCCATTGGCAGGGGGCGGAAAGCCAGACGGCCCTTGCCCACCATATTGATGACCTCCTGTGCAAAGTCGAGAATGCTGATTTCTTCCGGATTGCCTATGTTCACGGGTAAATGATAGTCGCTCATCAGCAGGCGGTAAATACCTTCCACCAGATCATCTACAAAACAGAAAGAACGGGTTTGTGAACCATCGCCAAAAACTGTAATTTCCTCATCGCGTATAGCCTGAGAAAAGAATGCAGGCAATGCACGTCCGTCTTCAACGCGCATACGCGGACCATAAGTATTGAAAATGCGAACTATTCTCGTTTCAAGACCATGAAAATTGTGGTAAGCCATTGTAATCGCTTCCTGAAAACGTTTTGCCTCGTCGTAAACCCCACGTGGACCTATTGGATTTACATTGCCCCAATAGTCCTCTTTTTGCGGGTGAATCAATGGATCTCCGTAAACCTCAGAAGTAGATGCTACAAGGATTCTGGCATTTTTTACCTTAGCAAAACCCAAAAGATTGTGCGTTCCCAAAGAACTTACTTTCAGGGTCTGAATCGGCATTTTTAAATAGTCTATCGGACTTGCCGGTGAGGCAAAATGCAAAATATAGTCTATATGTCCGGGCACATGAACAAATTTGGAAACATCATGATGGTAAAATTCAAAATGTTCCAGAGGAAAAAGATGTTCAATATTGCTCAAAGAACCTGTCAGCAGATTATCCATACCGATAACATGCATGCCCTCGGCTATAAAACGATCACACAAATGTGAACCCAGAAATCCGGCTGCACCGGTAATAAGTACTCTTTTCATTATGATATTTATTTTTGGAATCAGCACTAAGGGTGAATCGTCTCACGACCGATACTTTCGTAATAAAAGCCCAAAGCTTTCATTTGTTCAAGGGAGTAAATATTGCGCCCGTCAAAAATTGTCTTTTTATTTAGCAGTTTTGCAATTTTATCATAATCCGGCGTTCTGAACGTATTCCATTCCGTGACAATGATAAGCGCATCTGAACCCTCCAATGCCTGATACTGATTTTCGGTCAGTTCAACACTTTCGGGATAAATTTCTTTTACATTGTGCATCGCTTCAGGATCAAAGGCTTTTATTTTAGCCCCGAGCAATAAAAGCTCATCTATAATGTGTAAGGCAGGTGCTTCTCTGATGTCATCAGTATTTGGTTTGAATGCTAAGCCCCAAATGGCAAAGGTTCTGCCACGCAGATCATCACCATAATAATTGGTTATTTTCTCCACCAGTCGGTTTTGCTGACGACGGTTTACCTCCATGACCGATTTCAGAATTTTGAAATCATACATATATTCTTCCGCCGTTTTTGCCAATGCTTTTACATCTTTTGGAAAACAGCTTCCCCCATAACCTACGCCGGGAAAAAGAAATCTTTTTCCAATTCGGAGGTCTGAACCAATACCAAGGCGCACATCGTCCACATTGGCGCCTACCAGTTCGCAAAGATTGGCCACCTCATTCATGAAAGAAATTCGGGTAGCCAAATAAGAATTTGCTGCATATTTGGTCATTTCAGCAGAACGCTCATCCATGAAATAAATTGGATTGCCCTGACGTACGAATGGTTCATAGAGCTGACGCATCAGTTGCTGCGCACGTGGTGACTTGGTGCCGATCACTACGCGGTCAGGTTTCATAAAATCTTCTACGGCAACGCCTTCGCGCAAAAATTCCGGATTTGAAACAACATCAAAAAGATCCGGACTAAGATTTTTTGCCAAAATAGCATGAACTTTTTCAGAAGTACCTACAGGAACTGTACTTTTGTCCACGATGACTTTATAATCAGTAATAAGAAGGCTCAGTTGCTCAGAAACACCCAAAATATAAGACAAATCGGCTGAACCGTCTTCATCCGGAGGAGTAGGCAGCGCCAAAAAGATAATTTGAGCATCCTTTATAGCCGATTTTAAATCAGTTGTAAAATGAAGACGGCCGGCTTTTGAATTGCGTTCGAACAGATGTTCCAAATCAGGTTCATAAATTGGCACAATTCCGTTCTGCATTTTATGAACCTTTTCTTCATTTATATCTACACAGATAACATTGTTTCCTGTCTCCGCAAAACAGGTACCCGTTACTAAACCGACATATCCGGTTCCAATAATTGCTATAGTCATTAAAATCTTAGAATTTTTTAGTGATAATTTTTGCAAATATAAATAAAATGTAAACTATATTTAAAAATGCTTCCTAAAAGTATTGTAAACCATCTATGCCTAGGCCATATATCGATAAACCAACCTTAATAAACCAAGACTGCATGACAAAATCCGTTTATATTCTAATACTGATCTTTATAAATATAAGCTTTCGATTATCGGCACAAACAGCTATTCCCGACAGTGAAATCGCCGATACATCAGGGATGGAGCGCGATTTATCAGCTATTTCTGCCAATATAGGGCTTTTTCCTGACAGTATCCGCAGAGAATTGAAATGTATAGAAGTTAAATATTTTGGCCTTGATCCCAATGGTTTTGCTGATACAACGAAGCTGAGAACGGGCATTTTGGTCGTCAGCACTGCTGTGGAAGAAGATCTGATTCATATTTTTAAGGAATTGCAGGAACTTCGTTTTCCTATTGCCAAAGTAGTTCCTATCAATAAATATGGCCTTAATGCCGATACTACGGGTTGGAACGATGGAGCAAGTATGGACGATAACAACAGTTCAGCATTCAACTATCGCTATATTACACTTTCTACCGAACTTTCACCGCATGCCTTCGGCAAAGCAATCGACTTTAATCCGCTTTTTAATCCTTACGAAAAATACCATCACGATGGGAAATTTGTGGAGCCGGCCAATGCGTTTTACGATTTGAATAGAGCAGGCACTATTGCAGACGGCAGAATAGTAGGTCTTTTCGACAAAAGGGGCTGGGTTTGGGGCGGCCGTTGGAACAATCCGGTCGATTATCAGCATTTCGACCTGCGAAAAGACAGGGGACGCAAACATTATCTCATGAAACATAGCGGCCTGAAAGACCGTTTCCGCTATGGAGAAAAAGACAACAGCCTGATAATCTATGCATCTGTTGAGGATAAGAAAATGGAAAAACCGGAAATCTCTGTATTGGAATCTGAAAGAAAAACCTTTGTTGGAATGATGGATGCTTTATCAGCAGATAGCTGCTATTCCGCCTGGCAGTCCGGAAAAAAAGACAGTTTAATAGAATCAAAGAATTTCAAGCCCTCATCCGATTCAAAACAACGATTGAAAGGACTAAATGTGGCCATTTATATGGAAAATGACAGTCTGATGCGAAATTGGAACCGTTTTACCGCTCAAAAATTGAAAAATCTGCTTTTGGAACAGGGAGCTCGTGTAGATTTTCTGAGTGATTCGGATAAAAATAAGAACTATCAGCTTGCAATTGGTATCGGATTGGGAAATAGGAATATGTACGACACTGAAAAGGCCTTATCCGCTGATTTTCAGCTGCTCTATGTGCCCGGTTCTTATCAGGTCAATGATCTGAGCATTATTTCTGAAAGAATGCACTTTTTGAATTTATTGCTTTCGGATGATTTGCCGGAGTCGATAAAACTTGCCCAAAAAATACAGACTTCCATACAGGATAGAACTGCCCTTTATCCGGTCAGCAGACAATTGCCGGGACCAAATCTGTTGGAAACGGATTGTATAAAGTCCGATTATGACGGTATTTATTGCAGAAATATAGCCCAATTTAATCATTTCGCCTGTCCGCAGGTTTTTGTTTCTGCATTTTCTATTCAAAATCAGTTAGATATGGAAAATTGGCTGCAGCCCAAAAATGGCTTTTTAAATTGTGAAAAATTGGCAGAGGCTGTTTATATGGGCATTTTGAAATATTATGGCAAATAATAAACAGGTAACTGTCTTTCAACAATTACCTGTTTTTAATGATTTCAGAATTAAGATAATAATATACTTTTAAGTTTATTACTCAATCCATTTTTATTAATTTTTCTGAACCGCAAATCTGCCCATTTTGATTGTAAGCCACCACAATATAAACTCCCGTTGCTAATCCTGATAAAGATATAGGAACGCCATACCAATTTTCTTCTTGAATAGGCCTACCTGCTAAATCGTAAATGATAACATGCGTTATAGTTTGCCCGCTTTGCAGCATCAGCATGTTATGTGTGGGATTGGGGTAGAGTTTTATCGAACTAATATTGTCTTTCTCTGATTGGATAAGTCCTGTATTAATCATATTGTATTTGGCAACAGCTTTAGATTCCGGCACTTGGAAATCTGATGGCGAAAATGCTATATTAATGAAAGTATTATTGTTAATTGTTGAAATATCCAATCCAAGGTATATTGAACTTTCATCAATTAATACACTGGTTACAAAAGCGCCACCTGTTGCACTATCGCTTGATACAGTTCTTTCTATCCATTGCCAGTTCCCATTCTTATCGAAGCTCACAGTAAATATGTCAAAGTAAAGATCACCGTTTGTAATAAGATAGTTGGGTATCATTTGAATTGAATCAAAGTATATGGTATCTGAAAACATTCCAAATAAAAGTAAAGAAGAATCCTGAAATGTAACCCCCCGGACATCAGTCATTCCTGTGCAAAATAGTGATTTTTGAAAAATTCTATTTCCCCAAAAATCATACTTTGCAAAATTAATCTTATTATCGCCATGATTAGTAACAAAATATACATACTCATCGTCAATTAGAACTTTTTGAGTACTACTTAAACTTCCCTCTAAAGTATCTCCCCAAAGTACTGCTCCATTTGAATCGGCAATAGCCAGAAAAGAGGTTGGAGTGTCAGAGGCAAACCATTCATTTCCAAGATTAACCGAATCAATTAATGACCCTGCAAAGGTTACTGTTTTTTGATTATTTATTGCTATATCTATAACATATGCAAAGTTTGCATTCGGCATAATAATCCATTGCAATACACCTGTAGAATCATACTTAGCAATGAAAGGTGAACTATAACCAGCTGTTCTTTGAATTATATGTGTAGCAGTACTGTCAATCCAAACATTTCCACTGACATTTCCAACTACGAACAAATTACCATCTTCATCAAGTCTAATCTCGTTTCCATGGTCTGAAGAAGTAGCTCCTCCTATATGACGTGCCCATAACAGTTGACCCGTAGGATTGTATTTTGCAATTATTATATCTTTTCCTCCGTAACTGTTTATTATAAAAGTATCTGTAACCAAAGGTGCAATATCTAATACTGAAGAATAAGACATACAACAAATATACATATTTCCTGATTTGTCAACCGTGATATCTGATATAAAATCAGAATCCGACCCAGCAACAATAAAAATATCCTCTAATGTAAAATCCGATTTTCGATATTTTCCCCAATAGGCATCAAAACTACCATTTACAGTATACGAATACGATAAATTGCTGAAATTGAAATCAGCTGTATCTCTTACCTCTCCTCCTATGTATAAAAATGATGAATCAGCGAAAATGTCAACCACGAAAAAATTAGGGTATTTGTATTCGTATTCCACCCAATCCAATTGAAAACGTTGCGCTGTCAGAACATTTGAAAAACAGATCAAAAAGCCCCATAAAAATAGTATGTGTTTCATAGTTTTTAGTTTTAGGGTTATTGAATAGTTAAGTCCCAATCTTGAGCGTTGGCAACAGGTAGTCGCTCCTTATTCAACATTATAGATTTAATAAGGTAGTTGTAGTTTTTAGGATCTTCGTTAAAAAACTGCCCCTCAAACTTAAAAAGCTTGATGTCCCCTGTTTGTGATACAAAGCTGCATTTTAATTTTTGTTTTATTGGCGCAGGTCCATTGTATGGAGGTAAAAATTCTAACTCAACAAGATCTACTTCATTATAAATATCATTATTTACATCTATTTCTACGGCAACTTTACCTAAAGTGCCAACTGCTGAAATTTTAATTCGACCAACACGTACATTAGAAGGAGAGATAATTTCTATTTGTTTACATGCAACAAAACGATTATCAAGTATATATTTTTCTAAACTTACTACAGAATTTACCCCTAACCATGAATCAAAATTATCAATTACAGCTAAAAGATAGTAACTTCCAGTTACTGAAGGAGCTACCCAAGCGAGTGGATCTGAAACCTGAAAATTACCCGCGGAGATATTTTGATTTGTAATTGTTCCTAATAAAGCTACAGCAGTTACATTCAGGTCAATTAATAGAAAATATATAATTGAAGTTCCTGTACTTTTCCCTCTATTTTGAAACCTTGAATATATGTAATTAGTTTGACCTGAATATGCCTTACCTGTAAGATCCGTTCTGTGTTTTACAACAATTCCCCATAAATCTTGAGAGCGGTTATTTGCAATTAGCACCTGCCTTATCAATAAATCAG
Organism: uncultured Bacteroidota bacterium; assembly: GCA_903854205.1. Classification (GTDB taxonomy): domain Bacteria; phylum Bacteroidota; class Bacteroidia; order Chitinophagales; family Saprospiraceae; genus Saprospira. The sequence continues at coordinate 14,353 of CAINVS010000278.1, forward strand.
GACTTTCATAAAAGGTTGAAGCATTGTTTGGCGCTCTGCCTATATCTTCACGGTAGTCTCGGATAAAAGGTACATAGCCAGACCATAAATATGCTATAGCCGATCTTGCCTGAACTAATCCAAAACCGGTGGCTTTATCCCAACCAATGGTAGCAACATCTCCATTTGCGCTTTGTCCCTGTGTTATATCCAAGGCTGAATTCATCAGTATATTTTTAATAGCCCTTGGCGTTAAGTTTGGATAAACTTGCAGTAAAAGTGCAGCAACACCTGCAACCTGCGGGGTTGCTGCTGAAGTGCCACTAAAAACAGCCCAACCGTCATCAAAGCTAGTGTAATCTACTGGATGTATATAAGCCAAAAGTTCATCGATCAATGTAATTGGTGGGGCTAGACTGAAACCAGGTTGAGTTGGGGACATAATAAGTGTTCCTTTTGGAGCCTGACCTACTATCCCAACTACATCAGGACAATGTCTTTGTTGATATTGATATAAAAAGCTATCATAACTACTTGCAAAGTTAGATGCTTCCCAAACTCCTGTTGGTAGGAACGGAGCAATTTGGGTTCCACGTGGATATGCTCCCCCAACTGAAATAATGTCAGGGTGTGCAATGCCAATTGTAGGTCTTAATGGGTAGTCAGTATCTCCTCTATTCCCAGCAGCAAAAAGTACAAGTATCCCTGCTGCTGTTGCAGCAGCAATCTCTAATCTAAGCCCCACAAAAATTGAAGAATCCGTTGCTAATCCCCAACTGCATGATATAATTTGGGGAGCTTGGGTTCTAACTGCCATTTTAAAACCCTCAAGCGGCACATTTGCGTCATAAGTCTCTTTACCAATCGTAAAATCAAGTAACGATTCTTTTACACAATAATATTGAACAAATGAAAAATCAATATCCGGTGCAATAGCTAATAGGTTCGCAGCTACCATTTGCCCATGTCCTTCGGGATCATAAAAAATATTAAAAGTATCGTTACTACCTGGAATAGGCCTATCAATTATTGCCCCGGTTACATTGATTATATTATAGTTATTTGCAGTAAAATAAGGATGAACACAGCTATAAGTTACTTTTACCTGAGTAGGAGCAATTGGTAATTGAGGAAAATAAATAGTTCTCCTATCAACACCTATAGAACCTCCTAAATTAGGCCTGTAGAATCTATCAGTAATGCATTCAGTTGGAGTTCTAATAGTATCATCACAAACAGCATAAACCTGAATGATAGTATGATCAACCCTTGTGGACTGAATACCAGAAAGTCTTTGAGTTTCTATTACTTTAGTATAAAATCCTGAATCCACCACTGAAACTCTTACACCTGTTCCTAAAATATTATTTCCGTGGGGGACACCTGCTTGTAATAAGTCTGCAAGTTGGTTAGGTTCTAAATTATAATATGGCGTAGCAAGAGTTGGAGGATCATAATCATGCATAGGGATTCCCGGCATGGAAAGCTCTATAAACTCAACCCATTTGTCAATGTCGGGGTGCGTCAGTGGTTTGTCAGAAAGCCAATATTCAACTTTTAACTCCCCACCATAGTATGTATCAATTTTTTTATTCTTTTTAGTCAATAAAACTGAAAAAACTTCTTCCAATTTATTTTTCTTTCCGAAAAAAGAAACTGTCATATTCGTAAAATTTTGAACATGAAGGCCCTTTTCTATTAACCAGTTTATTGTCAGTTCCATGTTAATAGGGTCGGGAATAAAATCTTCTATTTGATTAGAAGTGATATATTCCAAATTATCCAATACAGATAATCCACTCTTGGGGCGAAAAATGACCGTTGCTACTACATTCATGGGCTAATATTAATTGGGGTGTAAAAAAATGAACTACAACAATATGAATATTATGTAAGCTAATCATTTATTTTAATATATGCAAAAACAGAAGTTAATATTTTAGTTATTTTAAATTTTATTTTCCGTATTGTTTATGACAAAAAAACCCTAATAACCCCCGCCTGTTTCTCCATCTCCACATCATTTTCAATAATAATACAGCTCGGAAGCAAACTTCGAAGTTCGTTTATAGCCGATTTTTTTAATTTATTTCCTCTCAGGTCCATAACTTTCAGTTTTGCCAATGAATTGAGCGAACCGGCATAGTTAATTTCAGTCAAAAGCGCATTTTGAAAACTGAGATATTCCAGTGTTTGCGTTGCAAGCTCTTTTAAATCCAGCTTTTTAAATAAATTGCCCCCAAGGTACAAGGCCCTACATTTTTGCAATTGATTGACACCGACAGGAATTTCTTTGAGCGGCAGCCCTCTTAAATCCAATATTTCTATACTATCCTTATTTTTCTCGATATCAGCTGGATCCGAATGAATGTTTTTTGCCAAAAGTGCTGTCAGTGCTGCTTTTTGTGTGCTACTGAGATAGGTTACCTCAGATGAAGCGCCATATTTCAACAGGAGCTCAGCCAGCCACTTTTTATTGTTGTAAACGGCTCTGACCAGGAGGTTTTGAGACCAATGTTCTTTAGCAATTCCAATATTTGTATCAGCGCCGGCCTCCAACAAAGCAAGGATAATCTCACGATGACCGTATAATACTGCATTATAAAGGGGAGTATAGAGATTTTTGCCCGGAACTCCATAAGCAGCATCAGCCATGCCTATTGAAGTGTCGGCGCCACTTTTGAGTAAGGCTTTAAGTGCTTCAAAATTTCTGCAATGAACAGCAAAATGCAGAGCCGTCTGATTGTCAGAAAGCGCTTTGTTGAGATCTGCCCCTTTCCCGATGAGCAAATTCAGCAGCTTACATTTTGTGTCGCTCAGTTTTGTAGCTTCCATCAAGGGGCTGAGACAGTTTTCGTTACTGAAATTGGGATCTGCTCCCAATTCCAACAAAAGATTCAACACCGCTTCATTCCCGCAACGCACAGCATAACAGAGCACAGTTGCAGCATTTTCCGGCGGACTGATATTAAGGTCATAGCAGTTATTCTATGCCGTTCATAAGTATTTGTTTTTGTGCATAAATGCTATAAAAGCTTTTACAAAGTTCAAAGAATATTTGTATCTTCGCAGCTATAAGTTGATTTTTTGTTAAAAAGATTAAGTCAGAATAAGATCAAATTAGGAATAAAATACGGTGGAACAAACGAATAACAACAGAAGCATCAGAGAGCAACTGGAACATAAATTGTCTTTGCAGCAATTGCAAATCAACCGTTTGTTGGAAATAACCCAAGCCATCAACAATAATCTGAAAATTGCCGACCTCTTCCGCATTTACAAAGACACGCTCACCTGGGAGATGCGCATCAAAAAATTTGCGCTTTACACCAGAAATGACGATCAATGGATATGTGCCACACATGCCGGAATTGATGAAGAGCTCTTTAAAATTGATATAGTCGATCATCTTTTTAAGTTTCTTCGTCCGGGCAAAATTGAGGAAGCCGGTCATCCGCTGCTGAAAGAATTTTCCATAGTTATTCCTGTTTACCACAAAAAATATCCGATAGCTTTTACCTTCATCGGAGAAAATCTATTCGAAGGCGAAGAGGATGTTTATGAACCCATTCGATTTGTCTCGGCAATTTCCAATATCATAGCTGTAGCCATTGAAAACAAAAGGCTTTTTAAAAAACAGTTAGAACAGGAAAGGCACAAACGAGAGCTGGAGCTTGCTGTGCAGGTACAAAATATGCTGATCCCCGCAGATCTGCCATCAAATGAAGAATACGAATTTGCCGGTGTTTATCATCCGCACGAAGGAGTAGGAGGGGATTATTACGATTTTATGGAATTGGGCGAAAGAGAACTCGCTTTTTGTATTGCCGATATTTCCGGAAAAGGAATTGCTGCAGCATTACTTATGTCTAATTTTCAGGCAAGCCTCCAATCGCTCATCAATAGAAAATACCTTACCGTAATTGAATTTGTTGGACTTCTGAATGAAAGAGTACTTAAAACAACAAAAGGGGACAAGTTTATCACCTTTTTTATAGCCAAGTACAACAGGGGAAAGAAAAGACTGCGCTATATCAATGCCGGTCACAATCCGCCAATTATGGTCATGGGCGGAAAATCTTACCGACTCGACAAAGGATGCACCATTTTAGGTGTATTCCCAAAAATTCCAAATATTGAATGGGGTGAAATTGAACTGACGGATGACGCTTTCTTTTTGCTTTATACCGACGGTCTCACCGATCTTCGCAATGAAGCCGGTGATTATTTTGACGAAGAAAAAGTTGTGGAATTTGTTCATGAAAATCTGCACCTGAAGGTAAAAGATTTCAACACCCGACTCCTGGAAAAATTGGATTATTTCAAAGGAGAATTGGGCTTTCCTGATGATATTTCCTTCCTCAGTGGCCGAATTTTTATACATAAAGCTGCCGAAAATGGCATTGAAGATGTCATTTTGTCCGTTCCTGGGGCCAATTGAACTTAGGGGATGGTTTTTGACGATGTCCAATGAATCTGTTTAACAGATTTTTCTTACTGAAATTACAAAGCTGAAGTTTTTAAAAATTTATATAAAATTATGCGCACGATTTTTTTGTTGTTTTTTGGCTATCTGGTTTGGCGATTTTTGATCAGACCCCTGTTTGTAGGAATGAATGATAAAACACAATATCGTAATCCGCAACAGGACATGGCCGATATTATCCGTAAAATGCAGGAACATCAAAGAAAACAGAACGATCCGCCATTTGAGCATCAGCAACCCAAAACTCAGAAAAGTTCAAAATCAAAATTAAATGATGGCGATTACATCGACTTTGAGGAAGTTGAATAGGAAGTCAATATTTTTATAAAATTTTAAATAAAAAAAACCCTGCCAAAAGCAGGGTTTGAAGATTAAAAGGGGGGGGAATCATTATATCTTTATGGTTTAGTCAACAAGGGAATGTTTTTCTTTTTCATAGTTTTTGTAATCTCCCGGACAGGTTCAACAAAAACAGAAATAGTTTCAGAATAATCAAACTGTTCGTCTAAATCAACCAATTTTAGTCGGTAATAATTGTATCCTGCATAAGGTGAATTATCTATATATCTATAGAATCGGCCTTTTCTGTGCAATGAAACCAATTCTATTTTTGTCAGTCTTTCAAAATATTTATTGTCATTTGAAAATTCTACTGCGATATATGCAGCCCGCTGTTCCGATTTAGTTTCCCAAGTCAGCAGTACTTTTTCGCCTTCTGCCCTTGCCTTAAAATACGCCAATTCAATAGGTGGTTTATTGAAATTACTGTGAGCCCAAAAACCCGAGTAACTGGTAAGACAAAATATTGCCGAAAAAAATATAGTTGTGCTCATCGTAGTGGCTATTTTATATATTTTTAATTTTTTCATAGAACAAATTTAGATATTATATACTTTGAAAAATATGATCACGATTAGAATACATAATAATGCCTGTCAG
>CAINVS010000279.1 GCA_903854205.1 uncultured Bacteroidota bacterium
ATAAAACGGTTCTAACGCCACCGAGATGTAATCCTCCGGTTGGACTTGGCGCAAATCTAACCCTCACTTTTCCAAAGCTGTTGTTCATCATAAAAGTCTATTTTTCGCGAATTTGGTTTCGCGGTGCAAAGATAAGTTTTGGAAGAGGTTTTGGGGAGAAATTTTTGGAGAAGGGGAGGTTTAAGGGTTTAAAACGCTGCGCTGGTTTAAGGGTTTAATGGTTTTGTTGAAATGTAAAGGTAAGCGCTAGATAGTTTCTATCTCCTATTTTTATGGGTTATTTTTAAGTCGTTTCTCTGATTTCTTGTAATAAATTTATCAGAAATAATTTATATTTGATAGACTAAATAATTCATTATGGAAATGTATACAACAAATTGGACAATGCTTTTATGGCAAATAGTTATTTTGGCTAGTTTTGTTTTTATTGGGTATAAAGTGTTTAAAAAACTAAGAAAATGGTAGTAGGTTTTATTTAATATTGATACTTTAAACCAGCGCTGTGTTTTAAACCCTTAAACCATAAAACCAGCGTAGCGAATTAAACCATTAAACCCTTAAACCAGCGCAGCGATTTAAACCCTTACTCTAAAGAGCCATCTTCACCGCTGCTTCCAACGCCAACGTAATCATCGGATTCAACGATTTCTCTCTTTCATCAGCAGATATTTTTTCGTGTGTAGGAATGACGTCTGAAATAGTAAGTAAAGTAGCAGCTGTTTTTCCTAAAAATTTAGCATTGGCAAAAAGGGCGAAGGCTTCCATTTCAACAGCCATGCATTTGTGTTCGTCTGCAATCGCAGGTAAGGCTGGATTTTTTCTGTAAAAAATATCACTGGAATGAATAGCGCCAGTTCTTATTGAAGAGTTTAATTCCTTTGCAGTTTCAATAATAACATCATAAGCATTTCCCTGATGAGGAATAGCATTGCCTTCGATTTCGAAAGCATATTTCGCAAAGGTTGATTCGCTGCAAGCCACATCTACATTTATCAGTTCATACAATTTGATATCGGCATGATATGAACCAGCTGTGCCAATTCTGATAATACAATCCACACCATATTCATTGAACAACTCGTATGAGTAAATGCCGATAGAAGGACAGCCCATGCCACTGGCACCGATGGTAATGCGTACACCTTTATAAGTGCCGGTATAAAAAAATATATTTCTTGTAGTGCTCACCAATACTGGATTTGTGAGCCAATTCTCTGCAATGTATTTTGCTCTTAAAGGATCTCCGGGCATTAAAACTATCGGTGCTATTTCTCCAGGTTGTGCTGCGATATGAATACTCATGATTAAATTTTAGCAAATGAAGATATTTAATTTTTACGATGATTTGATAATTTGGTAATGAGATGATTTGATAATGTGTCAGTTAAGGACTCTGACCAAGTCGTAAGATTAACTTGATTAAGGATTTAGGAATTGAGATGCCTATGAATGGAAGGACTTTCTGATATTGCGATATTGCGATATTGCAATATCGCAATATTACGTATACTCAACTCAAACAGCCAAATATTTTGACTAAAGTTTCTTCCATACGCACTAAGTAACGATCATAACAATCGCCATTTACACCTACGGGGATATCAAAATCAAGATTAGCATACACTTCATAAGGCTGTGTTTTACGTAAATCCCATGCTA
>CAINVS010000280.1 GCA_903854205.1 uncultured Bacteroidota bacterium
CCTGTCAAAAACGATAAGGCACTTGTGTTTACAAAATCCTGATATGTATAAGTATCTTTTAATATATGTTGATCTGCTAGTTCATTTATATTTTTATTTACTAATTCATTCTCGCCACTGAACTCCACAACGTACGATGTAACGGATGGCATCGACAACATTGCGAAGATCAATTTTCCTTTTTCTTTCCGTGTTCAAAAAAACTTTGATACCTTCCCATTGGGAGTCAGAGAGTGGCTTGTACTGCTCAACCATTTATCTAGTATTTTTTTCCAACACTAAAGATAGTGGCTGACTCTCTTTTTCAAACTTTATTTTTTAGACATGCTCTAATTGATGGACAGTTCATTTTTTATTTTCAAATTTCGGGAATAGCTGCTTTATAAAGATCCTTAACCATTTCCAATTCTTTTGTGCTGCGACTTGGATTCTTCAGCCATGCTCTTCAGAAATTCCTCTTTAACCTTTACTTGCGTTTCATTTAAAAAGCTGTTTGGTTTGCGGTCAGAGCTACGAGTGGGAATAGTAGCTTTTTTTTGGTTGCCTCTATATTTTGCCCTAAAAAAATGGCTGTCGCTTGAAGTGCTTCTCAAGGCTGCACTTGGTTGAGGAACGATAATATTGCGACGATCATATTCAGGAAAAATTGAGCCATTATTATCAATTTCTACATCGTATGACTGATCTATATTTAAGTTTTCAAATACCACTTCAATTTCAGGATCTTCAATATTCTGATATTCGCCTATATTGATTAAGCTTGGAGTAAATTTTTGGTCATCACCCCCTGTTTCAGCACTAGGATTGGAAAGGTACAAGTATGGGCAGGAAGATAAAAATACTTCGCCTGGTTGTGGGTCAATGCCATAACCATTGTCAGCATCTTCAAGCATTAAAATGGTTTGATACCTGGATTTACCACTTGTGTCGATATTATTTTGCACCTCAACAGATAAAGTATTCTCAAGGTTAGGCACCTGATTTGAACTTGCGTTATCTTCAATATCTCTTACAGGGCCAGTATTACCGGTATTCCTCATATTCGTTCTTCTTGAAGAAATAGCTTCGCTACTGTAAAGATTGAATTTATAAAAATAGTACTTCATTTCAGCAGTAGTCGATGTTGAAGGGTCTTCTTCAATAGAAAATAATATAGGATCTGAGAGGCTTTGCCCCCCTCCACTCAAAAGTTCAACTTTATACCCTTGAGCATGAGGAATACATACAAATAGAAAATAGTTACCATTCTGTTTTGCAAGATACACATGTGGTGCATTTCGAATAGCCATATTTTTAGGTTTTATAGGTATAACACCTGGTGTTACAAATATTTTTTATTAACTCTTTATTAATTTGTACAATTCTAGCCACCTATTGCTTGAATCACATAAGTCTTCACAAGCAATTTTTATATTTTTCCATTTTTGACACTCATGGCCTTCAAAAAGATCACCCCTTTCTTTTGTTGTTTGTTCCTTTTTTATATCTAGCTCGTTAGTGTCTTTATTTAGTTCGAATTTTTTCACACCTCGAATATACATGCCGATACATTCATGGGTATCCGCATCAAAGATAGGGGAACCAGAATTGCCACCCAATAAAGACAGTCTTGCTTCAAAATAGGGGAAACCTTCTCTTAGTTTGATAATTTCCCCATCAATGGAAAATTTTAAAGGTAGGCCTAAACCATGCCCTATACTGTAAATTTGAGTGCCGTTGGGGGTTTCGTCTTTTGTATGTTCGTCTTCTTTATTTTCTAAAACATTGAGGATTTCTAATTCTTCCCTAATTTCGACGGCTTCCACCATTTTCGCTGTTTTTTGCTTTTTGCCTTTTACCCGTTTGGCTTTGCGTTTTACCATTATAACTGCAAAATCTGATCCAAGCTCAGACAAATAGTATCTGTTGAAGCCAGAAATGGGCTCAAAAATCTGATATTCTTTAATAGAAATACCCTGGTCATTCTGATAATCGCCTGCATTAACTTTAGCAATATCATGAATAAAGTAAAAATCTTCAATTTTTCTTCCCGGTCCGATCACATTATGTGCAGCAGTTATGATAATACCATAGTTTTGATCCTTAGATATTTTATAAAAAAAACCGCTGCCGGAAGAATTGGCGGAGCGTTGGTCACCAAAAGGGATACTTTGGCTCAAGTTGTATTGATAGGATACATGCCTATTTTTTAATAATTCAGATTTAACTATATATTTA
>CAINVS010000281.1 GCA_903854205.1 uncultured Bacteroidota bacterium
AGCTTTATAATTCGAAATCTCCCAATCAACCAAAGTCAGAAAGATGCGTGGCTCCTTCGTGCGAGATAGTCCACGAATGCGACATGGCGCTTAACGTCGAAAAAGTTATTGCCGATTCTACTAAAAACAGGTTTAAAGAAAAAGGAATGAATATGGATGTGTTTAAGAGTTGATATGGTGAGAATAAAAAAACGCAAAGCGGTTTAGCTTGGCGTTGAGTGTACAATTTTATTTTATCAAAAAGTGTATAGAATGTAAGGTCTAAATTAATCTCACATCATTAATAAATACTCAATCTCTTTTCAAATGTTGAAGATATAATTCCTCGGATAAATCAGTTTCAATCATTCCGCATAGAAATGACAACTCAACTTCATCCATATCGATCAATAATGTAAATTCGATAAATATATTATTCCCTTTTTGTGATGCTTCTGCATAATTTATTTCAATCGACTTAAAGTCAATTAAATTAATCAATTCTAATTTAAAGCCCTCAATACTTTTAAACAACATTAGAATATTATCATAATCCTTTGTTGTTTCATTATAAACGGAAGCGACTATTTTGATTGCTTTTTTCGCAAAATCAAAATATAATTCATCTATATCTGAATCATGCAATTCTATGCGGTTAAATTTATTTACTTCCATTTTTATTTATTTATTATGACATTTTACCACCTCTGCGCTTGTAATCATCATCTCCTCTTTTTTCCTTATCTTTTCTAAACCACTCTTTGATACTATGCCATTTTCTTTGATACCAGTTATGCCTTTTTGCAGTTACCTCTACCTCTTTCAATACAACAGCCCTTACTACTCTAATATGTGATGCTTCACTTCCTTTACTACATGGTTTACCATATTTATCTAAATAGTAATCTCCTTTGTTTTTTGAAATTGGATTACGTCTGTGATAATGATCTCCTTTTTTCCATCCAGTTTTATTTGGATTCCCTTTATCAAAATTTACCGTTTCTCCGGTTTTTTTGTTTGTATATTCCTTATGAGTATCGGGTTCTTTATTATCCTTGCTCGTGGTTTCTTCCCAATCTTCACCTAAATCTTCTGGTGCGGGAGCTGATTCCCAATCAACCCCGGCAGGCGGATTATTGGACATCTCAACCTTCGGTTGACCAACGGTCATACCCGGAGGAATAGTAGGTGATATGATAGTAGGGGGAAGGACTATTTCTCCGGGTGGAATAATTGGTGTTGCTTTTGGAAGAGTTAAAATGGGTTCCGGTATAATTATCCGTGGTAATATAAGCTCAAGCCCATCCAAATCAACTCCAACAATTGGTGTATTACCTGCAAAAGCATAAGGTGACCACCATGAAAACTTACTGCTTAAAGGATCAACACTTAAAAATCTACTTAACCTTGAATCATATATCCTAAATCCATAATCATAAACTGCACCTTCCCCATTTATCTCATCCGTTTTCTCTTTCCCGTTAAATCCATACCTATAATCCCCGCTCGAAAACGTCCCTTCTTTCATCAGCATACCAAAGGAATGCAGATTTGATTGCATTATATTGCCAACTGGATATGGGTTTCGGCGTTTCATTTATTTGTAATTTCAAACCCCAAAAGGTTATTTTTGGGTATGAATTGCACTCGAAAATAATTATTATTCCGGAATTAAAGTATGTTTTAAGTTTTAT
>CAINVS010000282.1 GCA_903854205.1 uncultured Bacteroidota bacterium
AATTTTAATTTTTTTTGCAAAATATTAGTTTTCTGCTTAATAAATAACTGTGGAATATTAACTTCATTTCTAAAATATGGAATGAGTTTTCATTATCTGATATATTAACACCTTTCTTAAATATACCTTATTTTAATCCTTTCTGACAAAACCATTTATCCTTAAAATATGAAACTCGGTTTTAGTATTGCAATGTAAAACCAATGATTTCTCCTGAGCTCCCTCACGGCCAATTCCTGAAAATCTGCTTCTAATCTTGACAGTTTTTCCGGGTTCGACAGCATCTTTTGGGCAATCGGCCACAAAACAGCCGCAGCTTGTCTTACAATCAATAAAAATAAGCGGATTTTTTCCTGTATTTTTTACTTCAAAGTAAATGTTAATCTGTTCCTGCCCGCAGCTAAAATGCTTAATAATGCTGTCAATTACTATTGAAGTTTTATGTTGAGATGTATAGACAGACTTAGAATTTAGCGCACAGGAATACGTGAACAATGAACTGAACATTAGCAGATAAACTATATTAATTATTCTAATCATAAATTCAGCCCTTTGCTTCTTTTATCTTTATAGAGCTCTCTCGTCTTGGGACGAGATCGGTTCATCTTTTATCTTTTTACTCAATTCTCCACAGCCCTCTCCAGCTCTGCCAAAATATCCTGTGCAGCGCCTATATTCTTCACTTCCTCGCAATTCAACATCAGGTGGGACGCAGTCTGTTTCAGCATAAATCGATGGTCGGTTTTATGCTGAATGTACTGAAGCAGTTTTTGAAAATAGGCAGAACCGTAGAAAGGCGAATCGGGATTGGAAATGAAGAAACAACGCAGTTTTTTGCTTTTATAGCTGATACGCTCAAAACCCAGTTTGCGGGCGGCCCAACGCAGGCGCAGTGCATCGAAGAGATTTTCAACAGCATTGGGCAGGGGACCGAAACGGTCAGTGAGTTCCGTCTTGAATTTTTCAATTTCTGCCTCTGTTTCCATGCCATCGAGTTTCTGATAGAGCCCCAAACGCTCGCCGATACTCGACACATATGCATCCGGAATGAGCATTTCATCGTCGGTTTCTATCGTTACTTCATGTACATATTCGTGTTTTTCTTCCAATTCATCTTTGAAAAGATCGCGGTATTCGTCCTCTTTGAGTTCCTGAATGGCCTCATTTAGAATTTTCTGATAGGTTTCATAACCCATATTCACGATAAAACCACTCTGTTCACCGCCCAAGAGATTGCCCGCTCCGCGGATGTCCAAATCGCGCATAGCGATATGAATGCCGCTGCCCAATTCCGCAAACTGTTCAATCGTCTGCAGACGCTTGCGCGCATCGTTGGTGAGCGATGACATGGGCGGAGTAAGCAGGAAGCAATAGGCTTTGCGGTTGGAACGGCCTACGCGTCCACGCAGCTGATGCAGGTCACTGAGCCCGAAATGATGAGCATTATTGATAATAATGGTATTGGCATTGGCAATGTCCAAACCGGTTTCGATGATATTGGTACAGACCAACACCTCGTGTTCGCCCTCGATAAAATCCAAAAGCACTTTTTCCAAATCGTCCGATTCCATCTGTCCGTGAGCTACTGCCACATCCAGATTGGGCATCTGTCCGCGCAGCATCGAGGCCATGTCCTCAAGACTCTGTACCCGATTGTGAATGAAAAAGACCTGTCCACCGCGCATCACCTCATTTTCAATCGCTTCTTTGATCAGTTCCATATCGAAGGTTTTAATTTCGGTATGAATAGGCTGTCGATTTGGCGGGGGCGTATTGATAACTGAGAGATCGCGGGCAGCCATGAGCGAGAACTGAAGTGTCCTCGGAATAGGTGTTGCCGTCAGTGTGAGTGTATCCACATTCACCTTCATGTTGCGCAGTTTTTCCTTGGCGCCAACTCCGAATTTCTGTTCCTCGTCTATGACGAGCAGTCCGAGATCTTTAAATTTAATTTTTTGATTCAGAATGGCATGTGTTCCAATCAGGATATCCACCTTGCCTTCTTCCACTTTTTTATAAATCTCGGTTTTTTCCTTCGATGTTCTGAAACGATTGATATACTCTACGTTTATACCAAATTCTTTAAGGCGGTTTCTAAATGTTTGCGCATGCTGAAGGGCCAAAATAGTGGTAGGCACTAAAATAGCGACCTGTTTGCCGTCAGCCACAGACTTGAAAGCAGCGCGAATCGCTACCTCTGTTTTTCCGAATCCTACATCACCGCAAACCAGACGGTCCATCGGATAGGGTTTCATCATATCGGCCTTTACATCTTCTGTTGCTTTGGCCTGATCGGGGGTATCCTCATAAATAAAGGATGCCTCCAGCTCATTTTGCAGATAGCCATCCGGCGGAAAAGAATATCCCTCTGTCGCCCGACGTTTGGCATAAAGCTGAATCAGGTCGAAGGCCAGTTCCTTGATCTGTTTTTTGGTCTTGCGCTTGATATTGGCCCAAGCATTGCTGCCAAGTTTATGCACGGTAGGCGGATTGCCGTCCTTGCCGATATATTTTGAAATTTTATGCAGCGACTGAATACTGACATACAAAATATCGTTGCCATCAAAAATGAGCTTTACTGCTTCCTGCTGTTTGCCCTGAAGGGTAATTTTTTCGAGACCTGCGTATTTGCCGACACCGTGGTCAATGTGTGTGACATAGTCGCCCGGTTTCAGCTCATTCAGGGTTTTCATTTTTAACACCACATTCTTATCGAAGCCCTGACGGGTTTTGTAGCGGTGAAAACGTTCAAAAATCTGATGATCTGTATAACAGGCAGCATTAACATCCAAATCTACAAAGCCCTGATGCAGCGTTTTTTCAATGGCAACCCATTGTACATCGGCCTTCAGGTCTTTAAAAATACTGTAAAAACGTTCAATCTGTTTGGGATTTTCAGCGAAAATGTAATTGTGCAGACCTTTAATCGTATTTTCTTTCAGATCTTTGATCAGCATTTCAAAATTCTTCTGAAAGGGCGGCTGCATGGCCACATGAAAATCAAATGTCTTTGAATTGGCGAAATACTGTGTATGGCCAAATTCCAAAACTGTTCTTTCAGACAGGGCTTCCACAACATTTTTGGGATAAACAAAGGCTTTCTCCCGCATCAGTTCTGCCTCCTCTTCCGAATCTGTAAGATTAATATTGCTTTTTGATTGTGCATCGTAATTTGCAGAAGTATCCACGCAATCCTGCAAACGGTCAAGAATGAGCGCTACATCATGTATCCAAACCAGGGTATCTTCAGGCAGTACATCGAAGAGGTCTGCCTTCTGATTCTGTTCAAATTGAGTGTTGACATTGGGAACAATCGTTACAAATGATATGCGCTGCGTCGATAACTGCGAAGTAGGATCGAAGGTACGGATACTCTCCACTTCTTCGTCAAAGAGTTCCACCCGGTAAGGAAATTGATTTCCGTAGGAATAAATGTCGATAATACCACCACGAACCGAAAATTGTCCGGGTTCATATACAAAGTCAACAAAATCGAAACCGTAATCAATAAGCACTTCTACCAGGAATTTTACATCCAATCGTTCTCCTACTTTGACTTTTATAGCAGAGGATTCCAAACTTTTTGGCGCAACTACTTTTTCAAATATCGCTTCGGGATAAGTAATGATAATTGGCAGATTTGTGGCTCTGCCAACCAATTTGCTGACTGTTTCAGTGCGCTGAAGTACGTTATTGCGGTTTAATTTATCGAAGCCTTTGGGCCGGCGGTAAGAGTCCGGGAAAAAAAGTGCCTCTCCTTTGGGGAGAATTGTAGAAATGTCATTCTGAAGATAAGCAGCCTCTTCTTTATCGTCCGCGATAATCAATATCGGACGTTGAGTAAGCTGATAAAGCGTTACAACAATAAAGGCAGTCTGCGATCCTAACAGTCCACGCAGGCGCAGACGTTTTTCTCCGTCACGCTTCAAAATATCGGCCATTTTTTGCAGATGCTCGGCCTTGCTGTATGATTCTAAGAGTTGATTGATATTCATGGCACAAAGATAGTTCAAAAAATTGTATGGAAAAGTAAATGCTACTGCTTTGGATAATGCTATTTTGTTATTTTTGTTTTCGAATGGTAAGAATTGTAATCAGATAAATTTTTTGACTGACTTTATAAGTATTTTTAACATTTTTAACATGCAGCAACAGCTTAGACAACTGCGCGATTTAATGCTTAATAACACTACGCCGATTTATTTTATAGATTGGTGCCTTTTTACGGCATTGGGTATGGAGCAGTATATTGGCAATATTCAGTTTATCTGTTCCACAGATAATTTTTATGGGCAACACCCCAATATTTTTGTTCCTAAAACATTTATTTATAATCATCAACACACAAGTGAGCAAATTTTAAACGCCCTTTTGCAAAATGCAGAAGTTCGGGAGCATATCAAAAGTCGCGGACCTGGGAAACTGCTTACCTGGCTGTTAGATGAAGAGAGCGAGCGTTTAGCTGCTGAGTTAGACTTGGAAATTTGCCTTCCTTCTGTACAATTGCGTTTGCATTGGGACAATAAAATAAATACCAACCGATTGGCCGAAAAAGCGGGTGTACCCTGTGTACCCTATATTATTTCTGCAATCGAAAACTACGAGCAGTTGTGTAGCATCACAGCGCATCTGGGCGAAAATTTGGTGGTGCAAATGCCGCATGGTATGGCCGGTGAAACTACTTTTTTTATTGCAAATGAAAAAGATTTTGACAGCTGCAAAGATGAAATTTGTAATGGAGAGGAGATGAAAATAATGCGGCGCATTAATTGCCGAGCTGCCGGACTGGAAGCCTGTATTACAAAGCATGGCACAGTTGCTTCGCCGCTTTTGGTAGAGCTTTTTGGCTTGCCTGAAACAAATATTTATAAAGGGGGCTGGAGTGGTGATGAGTTTTTTCCGAATGCTTTTCCAAATCATATCATTCAATCGGCGATGGAATACGCCGTGAAAATGGGCGAAGCTCTACGCAGCGTAGGTTATAAAGGTTATTTTGAACCCGATTTTTTGATTGATGAAGATACAGATAACTTATATTTGGGTGAAATGAATCTTCGTTTTTCAGGTTTTACACCACTGGTCAATAATACCAATCAGGCTGTCAATGAAATTCCTTTGTTTTTGCTGCACTTGGCAGAATGGCTTGATGTTGAGTATGAGTTGGATGTATATGCGCTAAATAACTATTGGATAGAACAGCAAAATCTGAGAACCCTCTCTTTTTTGCATGTAAAAAATGTAGAAGATGCCCTGGCAGTGCCTATTCCTACGGGAATATACCGTATGGATGATAGCGAAAATGTTATTTTTGAACGCTTTGGGCTAAGCCCCCAATATATACAATCAGATAATGAAATTTTTTGGTTCAGTACATCAGCAAAGGATTCCACAATAGGAAGAGGTGAAGAATTGGGTGCCTTTTTTCTTCCTGCACGCGTTACCAATGATGGTAAAAATCTGAATAGCAAGGCTAAGGCTTGGATAAAAGGACTCCTTGCTGTTCCAAGGTAAATTCAGTAGCTTTCAAAAGCATCTTTTCAAAATTACACTTTAAACTTCCCTTCAACGTATTCATGACACATCCTGACACGTTCGTACAGCTCACTCACAAAGGGGTTGGGCTATTTGCCGGTCGCAGTTTTAAACGCGGCGAAATTCTTTGGCTTATAGATGATTTTGATGTAAAAATCCCGATTTCACAGTATACGGCCTTGAGTGGTCCGCTTAGAGAGAAACTCGACGTTTATACCTATATGGATTTTAAACATCGCGTCATAGTGCCCTGGGATGACGGTAAATATGTAAATCACAGTTGTGATCCGAATGCTACCGGATTGTTGCAATTTGATAATCTGACGATTGCTTTGTGCGATATTGAACAAGGGGAGGAAATTGTTGAAAATTACAATTCCTATTTTGCCCATTTCGAAACTTTTGACTGTGCTTGCGGAACATTCCATTGCGAGGGCAAAATTACTTCAGCAGAAGCCTACAGACCGGAGTTGAGGATTGATTTGAATAAAATTAAGAACCTGATTTTGTCAATGGATCAATACCTTTTGAAATTCAGAACCAATGAAAATAGCGATTTTCTTGATTTGTTGGGTTTGACAGAAATTGTATGATATAAAGGATGTCCTCTATCTTGTTATTTTCTGCTGATATAATAAGTGCCTGCAAAAAACTTTTGTTAGCTGTCTTTTATGAAATAATATTTTGATATTGCATAGATAACCAACATACTAAGCAAAAAATCTAATTTTACGAAATAAGAAAAAAAACGTTGTACAGCAGTACTTTAAGTCGCAACTTTGAATTAACAAATAACACAAAGTTCTTCCGCGATCTCAATCGCTGTTTTTATAGTTTTAATTAGGTTAATTTTTTTGGGCAAATTTTGGGGAATTTAATAGGAATAGGAAAAAATGATGAGCGGATATGCGGATGAGGTGATCCCGTCTTAGGTCGGGACAAGTTGTG
>CAINVS010000283.1 GCA_903854205.1 uncultured Bacteroidota bacterium
ATATTCCGCCATTTGCAGCGGATAGGCAGCTTCTTTAGGATATTTATCAATCAGTGCCTGCAATTCCTGTAATGCTTTTTTATCCTTGCCCATGTTTATGTAAAGTTTATATTTACTGGCAAAAAGGTCTGGATTAATTCCAATTCTTTTTTCCAAGGCATTGTAAACTTTAAGGGCTTGTTCCTTATCATCAGCCTTGTGCCATAAATAGGCAGCGCTATAATAAAGCCGCTGATTATCGGGATAAATTTCGATGAGTTTTGCGTAAAGCCCTGCTGATTGAACATATTCTCCCTTTTTCTCCAAAAGTGAAACAAAGAAATCTGTATACAGGATACTTTTTTTATCCAGTTCTACTGCTGCACGGCTATATTCAAATGCTTTATCAAATTTATCCAAAGCTTTGTACAATGTAGCCAATTCGTAGGCTGACATATGGTTTTTAGGGTCTTTCTGTAAAACCTCAAGGTATTTACCAATAGCTTCATCTCTATTGCCCAATATTTTTTCTCTTGTGGCTTCAATAAATAATTTCTCCAACATTACTTCTTTCTCCTGCGGACGCGTATCCACAGGTTTTTGCGCATGCAAAACCTGCATTGAAAGGGCAAAAAGGAATATTAGAATAGACTGAATATTTTTTATGTTCATATCGGATGTAGTTCTAAAACCGAAACGGCAAAAATCCTGCTAAAGCGCCAAGAGAAATAAGTATAAAGTTAAAAAAATAATACAATTAAATAACAGTCAAGCAATTACAAATAAATTAAATATTACTTATATTTTCTTAACTGTCTAAAAACTATTTCTCTATGGAATAATCACCCAAACTCAATTCTGCTGCGGTTCCTAACAATTCTACCGAGCTGCCCAGCATGGAATTTACTAAAATTTTGGCAGTAATTTTACCGGCATCCTGAATAAGACTTCTGCTGATGACAGAATTTTGAATACGGCAACCACGACCAATTGTCACGTGCGGGCCAATGACCGAATTTTTGATATGTGCGCCCGAGCCGATATGAACCGGCGGAATAATTGTGACATTTTCCAAATGAGCATCAGCTGCAATAGTTGCTGCTTCAGGTTTGATTTCCAATACACGGTGATTGGCTGCCAATACAGCTTCTTTATTGCCGCAGTCGAGCCATTCTTCAATGGTATGCGTTGAAAATTTAGTACCTTTGCGTTTCATATTTTCCAGTGCATTGGTCAACTGATATTCACCTTTTTCGCGGAGGTTATTATCGAGCAGGAACTGAAGTTCCGATCGCAGATATTCTGCATCTTTGAAATAATAAATACCGATGATGGCAAGATCAGAGACAAAAGTATCAGGTTTTTCCACAAAATCAGTGATATGGCCTTTTTCGTCCAGTTTCACCACTCCGAAAGCTGAAGGATCGGGCACCTGTTTTACCCAAATTATGCCTTCCTGACTGTCATCAAATTTAAAATCGGCTTTAAACAAGGTATCCGCAAAGGCCACAATGACAGGCCCCTGCATACTTTCCTGAGCGCATAGAATGGCATGTGCTGTGCCCAACTGCTCTTTTTGATAATAAATACTACCTTTGGCGCCCATTCTTTCGGCCATGGAAACCAACTGTTTTTCTACAGCCGTTCCAAAGTCACCGATAATAAAAGCTACCTCATCTATTTTACCGGAATAGGCCTTTGCCAAATCTTCTACAAGATGTTGTACAATTGGTTTTCCTGCCACCGGCACCAATGGTTTTGGAACTGTGAGCGTGTGTGGACGCAGTCTAGTACCGCGACCAGCCATAGGTATGATGATTTTCATATAACTGTTTTTTATGCTGTTTTCAAATCAACTGTAAAAATAGTCAATTATTGCTTATTTTGAAATAGCTGAATGATTTATGTACAGTAACTGATAAAACATGGCTATTACAGATTTTCTACCCTGGGGTTAGGGATTTCCAAGCTTTTTATCCTGAAAAATGTCTATTAGGATTAGATGCTTTAAGTCTCCATTAGAAATGCACACTAAAAAAGGGGCTGTCCAAACTTTTGGACGGCCCCGATATATGTACAGATAGCTGATTTTTTGGGATTTTAATCTACCTATTTAATTAGATCCATACCTTTTTTTATCGATTCTTCGAGCGCTTTAGCTTTTTCCTCTGCTTTTTTGATTTTGGCTTCGATTTCTTTTTTTGCAGAATCGTTAATTTTTTTGGTTTTAACCCATAACTCTTATAAAAATACGTAGTTTTTTAAAAAAATCTAGCAAATATAGTGTTTGTTAGATTTTTTTGTTGTATATTTAGGCTACCTAATTAGGTTATTTAATAACAATTAAACC